>JALORL010000273.1 GCA_025458915.1 Hydrogenophaga sp. | reverse complement strand
CGCTGAACAGTTCCTGCTCGTAGGCGGCTCGCTTCTCGGGGGTGAGTTGGGCGGCCTTGGCGTGGTCGAAGGACTCCAGGTGCCAGGGGTAGCGCACCAGCCACGCAAACCAGAGCGTGCCCAGAAGTGTCAGTAAGGCCAACACGCCCAGCGCCCATGGCCACCAGCGGCGGTGCAAGGGTTTGGAAGTCGGTCCGTCGGTGGCGGGAGTGTTGAAAGGGTTCACGCTGTTGGGGCGGCGACAAGCAGTCGGCATCCTGGCTTGCCACACGCATACTGGATTGATTGAACACTTTGTGACTATAAGCAGCCGCTCAGCAGTCCTGTACGTGCTGCCCTGGTAGGTTTGACAGGGCGATGGCGCGACTTGCCTTGGCCGTACTCAACCCAGGTTCTCGCCCTTGCGTCCGAAGCGAAGCTTCATCACCAGGATCGACAGCGCCAGCACCAGTGTGACGGCGTTGGCGGCCACCACCGGCCAGGCTTTCAGGCTCAGGCCGTACACCAGCCACAGCGCCACGCCCAGGGTGAAGGCGCTGTACATGCCGAGCGAAATGCCGCTGACGTCGCGCGTGCGGAAGGTCAGCCAGGCCTGGGGCATGAAGCTGAGGGTGGTGAGGCAGGCGGCCAGGTAGCCGATGAGTTCTTCGGGGCGCATGGTTGGGGCAGGGGTGGTGGCGGGAGCCGGCAGCGGGGATGCCAGCGCAGGGGTGCGGCTCAGTCGGGCTGGCGGGCCGTCCATTCGAGCAGCGCTTCGAGCGCCGGGCGGGCCGCTGGCGCGTTGGGGTGGTTGACAAAGGCCACCACCGCGTAGCGCGCGCCGTTGGCGGCATTCACATAGCCGGCCACGCCGGTCACGTCGCGCAGGGTGCCGGTTTTGAGCCAGGCGTTGCCGCGCACGGCGCTGTTCGGGGTGGTTCCCATGCGTGCGGCCGTGCCCTTCACGCCGGCCACCGAGAGCGATTGCACGAAGGCGTCGGCCTGCGGGTGTCTTGCGGCATGGCGCAGCAGGTTGGCCAGTGCCTCGGGCGTGATGCGCTCGTCGCGCGAGAGGCCGGAGCCGTTGTCCACCTGCGGGCTGGAATAGCGGGTACCGAAGGTGCGGTGCCACCAGGTGGCGATGGCCTCGCGCGAGCGTTCGAACCGCGCGGGCCGCAGCGCGATCTGCCGGTCGGCCACGCGGCCTTCGGTCATGACCTGTGTCGGTGGCAACTGGCCCAGGGTGAGGAACACCTGCTGGGCCATCACGTTGTTGCTCCACTGGTTGACGTCGGTGATGATGTCCGAGAGGGGCAGCGAGCGTGCATCAAACAGCAGTCGGGCGCCGGGGGGCGTGAGGCCGGCTCGCACGGTGCCGGTGATGGCCCCGCCCGAAGCGCGCCACAGGCCCTCCATGGCGCGCGCGGCGTAGCTGGCCGGCTCCTGGTAGGCCACGGGCCACACGCGTTCGCCGCAGCGTTGCGGGTAGCTGCCTTCGAAGCGGATGCTGTTGGGGTCGTCGAAGCGGGCGCGCAGGCTGCCGCGCCAGTCGCCACAGCCCTCGCGGCTGAGCGGCACGGTGGGGTCGATGGCCAGGCCTTCCAGCGGCGGTTCGCTGCGCACATGGGCCACACCGGCGCCGGGAATGGGTACGAAGGTGAGGACCACCGACTTGAAGTTGACCAGCAGCGCGTCGGGTGCGGCGTTGTAGGGCCGCAGGGCCTCGCCGTCGAAGGCGCCGGGGTCGTGCGGGGGCAGCTCGTAGGCACTGTGGTCGAGCACCATGTCCCCCAGGATCATGCGCACGCCCTGCGCCTGCAGGCTGAAGAAGGCCTGCTGCAGCCGCTCCAGCACCAGCTTGGGGTCGCCGCCGCCGCGCACGTACAGGTTGCCGCGCAGCACCCCCTGGTCGACCTCGCCATCGGTGTAGAAGCCGGTGTTCCAGGTGAAGTCGGGGCCCAGCAGGTCGATGGCCGCGTAGGTGGTCACCAGCTTCATGACCGACGCCGGGTTCATGCTGGCGCCGGCGCGGTGGCGCAACCGTTCGTGCCCTGCGGGGTCGGTCGACACCACCAGAGCAGAAAACGCCCCGGCGGGCACCCCGGCGCGCTCCAGGGCCGCGTTCACGACCGAAGGCAACCGGTCGCCGGCCGCTGGCAGCTGGGCGCAGGCGGGCAACGCCCACACCGCCGCGCAGGCCAGCAGGGCACTCCGCAAACAGCGGCGATGGAGCAGTGGGAAAACGCGTGACAGCATGGTGGTTGATTATGGTGGTGCGCTGCCGCATGAAGGCACCGCCGGGCGGCGAAAGGCAGGGTTTCGTGGCCCGTCGGTGGCGGGGGCTGCGCTGCCCGTCTGGGCGCAGCCCCCCGCGACGCCGCCATCGGGGCTGGCCGATAATGCCCGGATGCCTGATCCGTCCGTTTCCGCCCCGGCCCTGCCCGCTGCCGGGCTGCGCCTGCTGGCGATCGAGTCGAGCACCGACACGCTGTCCATCGCGCTGGGTTCAGGTCTGCCCGGTGGCCCCGAATGGTCCTACAGCGGCCCGGGTTCGGCCCAGGCCTCCATTGCGCTGTTGCCCCAGGTGCGCACCTTGCTGGAGCGCGCCGCCTGGCCCCTGCATTCGCTCGACGCGGTGGTGTTTGCGCGCGGCCCCGGCTCTTTCACCGGCCTGCGCACCGCTTGCGCGGTGGCGCAGGGCCTGGCGTTCGGCGCCCAGAGCGCAGTGCGGCCCGAGGGCTTGCCCGTGCTGCCGGTGGATACCCTGCTGGCCCTGGCCCATGCTGCTGTGCATGCCCGGCAGCAGGCTGGCGGCGCGCCGGCCCCCTTCGTGGCGGCGCTGCTGGATGCCCGCATGGGCGAGCTGTATGTCGCGGTGTACGCCTCGGGGGCGTCGGGCCTGCAGGCGCTGGCGCCGCCATGCCTGTGCCGCCCGCAGGATCTGCGGGCTACCCTGTCGGCTGTGCTGCCTGGTGGGCTGGCGCTCCACCCCGGTGGGCCGGCGCTGTTGCTGGCGGGCAATGCCTTCGACGCCTACCCCGCGCTGGCCATCGACATCGGCCCGTCGTTTGGCGCCGAGCAGCAAACTGCCCTGCCCACCGCCAGTGCCTTGCTGCGCCTGGCTCCCGGGCTGCTTGCAGCCGGTGGTGCGGTTCAGGCGCAGGACGCGCTGCCGCTGTATGTGCGTGACAAGGTCGCGCAAACCACCGCGGAGCGCGAGCAGCAGCGCCGGGCAGGTGC
>JALORL010000048.1 GCA_025458915.1 Hydrogenophaga sp. | reverse complement strand
CCGTTGCGGATGATCCAGGGCACGGCAGCAAAGGTTTCGGTGTTGTTGATGGTGGTGGGCTTGCCGTACAGGCCGAAACTGGCCGGGAACGGCGGCTTGAAGCGCGGCTGGCCCTTCTTGCCTTCAAGCGATTCCAGCAATGCCGTTTCTTCGCCGCAGATGTAGGCGCCAAAACCGTGGAACGCGTGGAGCTGGAAATTGAACCCGCTGCCGAGGATGCGGTCACCCAGATAGCCGGCGGCACGGGCTTCTTCCAATGCCGCTTCGAAGCGTTCGTAGGCTTCGAAGATCTCGCCGTGGATGTAGTTGTAACCCACCGAGATGCCCATGGCATAGGCGGCAATGGCCATGCCCTCGATCACGATGTGCGGGTTGTACATGAGGATGTCGCGGTCCTTGCACGTACCCGGCTCGCCCTCGTCCGAGTTGCACACGAGGTACTTTTGCCCCGGAAACTGGCGCGGCATGAAGCTCCACTTCAGACCCGTGGGGAAACCGGCACCACCGCGGCCACGCAACGCAGACTCCTTGACGGTGGCGATGACCTGATCCTGGGTCATGGGCTCGCCGCCATCGGCCCCGAGAATTTTGCGCAGAGCCTGGTAGCCACCCCGCGCCACGTAGTCCTTGAGCGACCAGTTGCTACCGTTCAGATCGGCATAGATCTGAGGGTTGATGTGGCGGTCGTGAAAACAGGTCTGCACGCCGGTGGCGCGAAACTGGGCGATCACTTGTTCGGCGTTCATGACTGTGCCTCCGAAGCCTTCAAACCGTCGATCAGTTGGTCAAGCTTTTGATTGCTCATGAAACTGCACATGTGGCGGTCGTTCACCAGCATCACCGGCGAATCCGCGCACGCCCCCAGGCACTCGCTCTGCTGGAGCGTGAACAAGCCATCGGCGGTGGTTTCTCCCATGCGGATGCCGAGCTTCTGCTCCAGGTGTGCCAGGGCCTTGCTGCCGTCACGCAGCTGGCATGGCAGGTTGGTGCACACGTTCAGCTTGAACCTGCCCACCGGGCGCTGGTTGTACATGTTGTAGAAGGTGGTCACCTCGTGCACCGCCATGGGAGCCATGCCAAGGTATTCGGCAATGGCTTTCTCGGCCTCGAGGCTCACGTGACCCTGCTCCTGCTGCACGATGGACAGGCAGGCCATGACGGCCGACTGCGCCTGGTCGGCCGGGTACTTGGCGACCTCGCGCGCAAAGCGCTGCAGGGTGGCTTCGGAAAGCTGTGCCGGACTCACGGGTGTGCTGGCAGCGCTCATCGGTCGATTTCTCCAAAAACGATGTCCATGGTGCCAATGATCGCGACAGCGTCGGCCAGCATGTGGCCCCGGGCCATCTCGTCCATGGTGGACAGGTGCGCAAAGCCTGGCGCGCGGATCTTCAGGCGGTACGGCTTGTTGGCACCGTCGCTCACCAGGTAAATGCCGAACTCGCCCTTTGGATGTTCCACGGCCGCATAGGCCTCGCCCTCGGGCACATGGAAACCTTCGGTGAACAGCTTGAAGTGGTGGATCAGCTCTTCCATGCTCGACTTCATCGCTTCGCGCGACGGTGGAGCCACCTTGTGGTTGTCGGTGATCACCGGGCCGGGGTTGACGCGCAGCCAGTCCACACACTGTTTGATGATGCGGTTGGACTGCTTCATCTCCTCCATGCGCACGAGGTAGCGGTCGTAGGTGTCTCCCGTGCGGCCGACCGGCACATCGAAATCCATGCGGTCGTAGACATCGTACGGCTGCTTCTTGCGCAGATCCCAGGCGATGCCCGAGCCACGCAGCATGGGACCGGTCATGCCCAGGTTGAGGGCGCGTTCGGGTGTGACCACGCCGATGCCGACGGTGCGCTGCTTCCAGATGCGGTTGTCGGTGAGCAACGTGTGGTATTCGGCGAGGTAGGTGGGAAAGCGCTGGGTAAAGTCGTCGATGAAGTCCAGCAACGAACCCTGGCGGTTGGCGTTCATCTCGGCGATGGCGCGGGCGTTGCGGATTTTGCTGGCCTGGTATTGCGGCATGCTGGCGGGCAAGTCGCGGTACACGCCCCCGGGACGGAAGTAGGCCGCGTGCATGCGTGCTCCCGACACCGCTTCGTATGCATCAAAAAGATCCTCACGCTCCCGGAAGGCCAACATCAGGACCGTGGAGGAACCACAGTCGAGTGCATGCGTTCCCAGCCATAGCAGGTGGTTCAGCAAACGGGTTATTTCGCTGTACATCACACGGATGTACTGCGCGCGGATCGGCACCTCAATGCCCAGCAGCTTCTCGATGGCGAGGCAATAGGCGTGCTCGTTGCACATCATCGACACGTAGTCCAGACGATCCATGTAGGGAAGCGCCTGGATGTACGTCTTGTGCTCAGCCAGTTTTTCGGTGGCGCGGTGCAGCAACCCGATGTGCGGATCAGCCCGTTGCACCACCTCACCGTCCAGCTCAAGAACGAGGCGAAGCACGCCGTGGGCCGCCGGGTGCTGGGGGCCGAAGTTCAGGGTGTAATTCTTGATCTCGGCCATTTCAGTGCAGGCCTCCGTAGTTGTCTTCGCGGATCACGCGCGGCGTAACCTCTCGCGGCTCGATCGTTACGGGTTCGTAGATCACGCGCTGGCGTTCTGCGTCGTAACGCATTTCCACGTGCCCGGAGAGCGGGAAGTCCTTGCGGAAGGGGTGACCGATGAAGCCGTAGTCGGTGAGGATTCGTCGCAGATCGTCATGGCCTTCGAAGATGATTCCGTACAGGTCGAAGGCCTCACGCTCGTACCAGTTGGCGCTGGCCCACACCGAAGTGACCGACGGCAACACCGGGAAGTCGTCTTCATGGCAAAACACACGCACCCGGACACGGTGGTTGCGCGAGACCGACAGCAGATGCACCACCGCCGCGAAGCGCGGCCCCTCCCAGCGACCGTCGCCGTAAGTGGAATAGTCCATGCCGCAAAGGTCGATCAACTGCTCGAAACGGAGCTCTGGAACATCATGAAGCTTCTGCATCACCGAGAGATAGTCGTGCGCATCCACGGTGAGCGTTACTTCGCCGCGCTCCACATCAATGGACTGGGCACTCTCCCCCACATGCTCGGCCAGCACCGCCTTCAATGCTTCTGGATTTACAGCAAACTCGCTCATGAAAACCGTCTTTCTTGGACTGGACCGCAGCAACGGAACTCAGGCGCGCGCGATGGTGTTGGTGCGCCGGATCTTCTGCTGCAACTGGATGATCCCGTAGAGCAGCGCTTCAGCCGTTGGCGGGCACCCAGGCACATAGACATCGACGGGGACAATGCGATCGCAACCGCGCACCACGGAATAGCTGTAGTGGTAATAACCACCCCCATTGGCGCAAGATCCCATGGACAACACCCAGCGCGGTTCGGCCATCTGGTCGTACACCTTGCGCAGGGCTGGCGCCATCTTGTTGCAAAGCGTGCCAGCAACAATCATGAGGTCCGATTGACGCGGACTGGCACGAAACACTTCCGAGCCAAAACGACCGATGTCGTATCGCGCAGCACTTGCATGGATCATCTCCACGGCGCAACAGGCCAGACCAAAGGTCATGGGCCAGAGAGAACCGGTCTTGGCCCAGTTCACCACCGAGTCATAACTCGTGGTGGCAAAGCCTTCCTTGAATACACCTTCGATCATGAAATGCTCCGCGTTAGCGCTGTCGGTCGCCGCCCTATTCCCAATCCAAGGCGCCTTTTTTCCACTCGTAGGCGAAGCCGACGGTCAGGATGGCAAGGAACACCACGCCCGCCAGGAAACCTGTCATGCCGATGTCGGAGAAGGCCACCGCCCAGGGGATGAGAAAAGCTATCTCGAGATCGAAGAGGATGAACAGGATCGCCACCAGGTAGTAGCGGACGTCAAACTTCATCCGGGCGTCTTCAAACGCCTCGAAACCACATTCGTAGGGGGAGTTTTTTTCCGCATCCGGGCGGTTGGGGCCCAGGATGTATCCCAGCACTTGCGGTATGACCCCGATGGCAATGCCGACCAGTATGAAAAGGAGCACGGGGAGGTACTGATCGAGACTCATCTTGGGTACGTTCTCTGACATGGCGTGTTGCCATGTTTGCCTAAGATTGGTGCCGACGGCGAGACTCGAACTCGCACAGCTTTCGCCACTACCCCCTCAAGATAGCGTGTCTACCAATTTCACCACGTCGGCTGGGTCTGCATTGTCGACTCACGAGGAAGAGTGTGAGCCTTCATGACAACCACTAGAGTTTACCCTGAAACACCCCCTCTTTTGGGAGGCAACAGGGCTTTTTCACTGGAGAGCTGACGCCTTCCTGGGTAGCGCGTCTACCCGGAAGGTTGTCCATGCCGGTCCGGTACAAGAGTGGTTCATTTGCCCGGGATTTGCGCAGCACCTTCTGCCGGTGCGGCGGGCGCAGCAGGCACTGCAGGCGCAGAGGCGTCACCTCCTGCAGCGGGTGGTGGTGCGTCGCCAATGCCCGGGATCTGCTGCGCAGGCGCAGGGATGCCTTCCAACACGCTGCCCGAACTCGGCGCTTCTCGCAGGTTGCCGAAATAGGCCAAGCCCAGGGTGGTGGCCAGAAACACCGCGGCGAGCACCCCGGTGGATCGGGAGAGGAAGTTGGCGCCGCCAGAAGCGCCAAACAGGCTGGCAGAACCAGCACCGCCGCCGCCAAAGGCTGCACCGGCATCGGCTCCTTTGCCGTGCTGCATGAGGATCAGGCCAATCATGACCAGAGCGGACAGGATCTGCACCGCAAGCAGAATGGTCAGTACAACGTTCATCATCAACTCCACGAACTGCGTGCCCCCTCAGGAAGCCGCAAGAAAAAAAAGAGGCTCAGGCGCCAGAGGCTGCAATGGCGAGGAAATCAGCGGCCTTCAGCGAAGCGCCGCCGATCAGGCCGCCGTCGATATCGGGTTGCGCGAGCAGGCTCGCAGCGTTGGTGGCATTCATGCTGCCACCGTAGAGAATGCGAACACGCTCAGGGTGCGCGGTGGCAGCGGCAATCTGCGCACGCAGTACCGCATGCACCTGCTGCGCCTGTTCGGGAAAGGCAGTCTTGCCGGTGCCAATCGCCCACACAGGTTCATAGGCCACCACGATTTCACTGGTGCAATGGGCAACCGCATGAATGACAGCGGCCAGCTGACGCTTCACGACCGCTTCCGTCTGCCCAGCCTCGCGCTCCTCCAGCGTTTCGCCGACACACACAATGGGCGTGATACCCGCTGCCAGAGCGCGCTGGGCCTTGCTGGCCACAGCAACATCGGTTTCGCCGTGGTACTGGCGGCGCTCGGAGTGCCCGACGATGGCATAGCGGCAAGCGAAGTCGCGCAGCATTCCGGCACTCACCTCACCGGTAAAGGCTCCCTGCTCATGGGCCGAGACATCCTGAGCGCCCAGCGCAATGTGGCTACCCGCCAGGAGCGACTGCATTTGAGCGAGATACGGCGAGGGAACACACAATGCAAGTTCCGATATCGCCCCCGGGCCCTCCAAGCCTTCCAGCATGGCGTTCACCAACGCCGCGTTGGTGGCCAGCGAGCCGTTCATTTTCCAGTTGCCTGCAATCAGTTTTTTCATGGGAATGCGTCCCTGCTTTGGACAATGCGTTCAGGCCCAGCTCAGCATCAGCTTGCCGATGTGGCGGTTGGACTCCATCAACTCATGGGCCTGCGCCGCCTGCCCGGGAGCAAACACCTGATGGATGACCGGCTTGATCCGGCCGCTTTCCAGAAGAGGCCATACCTGCAGTTTCAGCGCACGGGCAATGGCCCCCTTGAAAGAGACCGGGCGCGGGCGCAGCGTGGAGCCGGTGATGGTCAAGCGGCGTCGCAGCACGGCACCGGCGTTGATCTCGGCCTTGACGCCACCTTGCACTGCAATGATGACCAGGCGACCATCCTCGGCCAGACACTCCAGTTCGCGCGCCACGTAGGGGCCTGCAACCATATCGAGCACCACATTGACGCCCTGACCGCCCGTGATGTCGGCCACCGCGCGCACGAAGTCCTGGGTTTTGTAGGGAATGGCGTGGTCGGCACCGAGGTCCAGGCAAGCTGCGCATTTTTCCTCGCTGCCGGCGGTCGCGATCACCCGAGCCCCCATGGCCTTGGCCATCTGGATCGCGGTGACACCGATGCCGCTCGTGCCGCCCTGCACCAGCAGGATTTCGCCGGGCTGCAGGCGGGCACGGTCGAACACGTTGCTCCAGACGGTGAAGAAGGTCTCCGGCAGTGAGGCAGCCTGAATGTCGTCGAAGCCTTTCGGCACAGGCAGGCATTGCTCGACCGGCGCCACACAGTACTCGGCATAGCCACCGCCTGCCACCAGCGCGCAAATCCGGTCACCGGTCTTGAGGCCGGCAGCCTGCAAGGCAGCCGGATCGCCAGAGTCGATGACCCCCGCCACCTCGAGACCGGGAATGTCGGAGGCACCGGGCGGCACAGGGTAGTTGCCGGTGCGCTGAAGCACGTCGGGACGGTTCACCCCGGACGCGCTGACGCGGATCAGCACCTCCCCCGTTCCAGCCACCGGCATGGGGCGCTCTCCCAGACGCAATACGTCGGGGGCGCCAAAACCCGTGATCTCGACCGCCTTCATGCCTTGGGCTGCCTTATTGCTGCTGCTGTTGCTGCTGCTGTTGCTGGGCCTGTGCGGCTTCGGCACTGTTGCGGTCCAGCAGCGCCTTCATGGACAGCTTCACGCGGCCTTTTTCGTCGGTCTCCAGCACCTTCACACGAACGATCTGGCCTTCGCTCAGGTAGTCGGTGACCTTTTCGACGCGCTCGTGGGCGATCTGGCTGATGTGCAGCAGGCCGTCCTTGCCGGGCAGCAGGTTGATCAGTGCGCCGAAGTCCAGGATCTTGGTGACCGGGCCTTCGTACACCTTGCCGATTTCGACTTCGGCGGTGATCTGCTCGATCCGGCGCTTGGCCTCGTCGGCCTTGGCCGAGTCGGCGGAAGCGATGGTGATGGTGCCGTCTTCCTCGATGTTGATCTGGCAGCCGGTTTCTTCGGTCAGCGCCCGGATGACGGCGCCGCCCTTGCCGATCACGTCGCGGATCTTCTCGGGGTTGATCTTCATGGTGAAGAGCTTGGGCGCGAAGCTGCTGACCTCGGTCTTGGCTTCGCCCATGGCTTCCTGCATCTTGCCCAGGATGTGCATGCGCGCTTCCTTGGCCTGCGCCAGGGCCACCTGCATGATTTCCTTGGTGATGCCCTGGATCTTGATGTCCATCTGCAGGGCGGAGATGCCGTTGGTGGTACCGGCCACCTTGAAGTCCATGTCGCCCAGATGGTCCTCGTCACCCAGGATGTCGGTCAGCACGGCAAAGCGGTTGCCGTCCTTGATCAGGCCCATGGCAATGCCGGCCACGTGGGCCTTCATGGGCACGCCGGCGTCCATCAGCGCCAGGCAGCCACCGCACACCGATGCCATGGACGAGGAACCGTTGGACTCGGTGATTTCGGAGACCACGCGCATGGTGTAGGGGAAGTCTTCCTTGCTGGGCAGTGCGGCGACCAGCGCGCGCTTGGCGAGGCGGCCGTGGCCGATTTCGCGGCGCTTGGGCGTGCCGAAACGGCCGGCTTCGCCAGTGGCGAAAGGCGGCATGTTGTAGTGCAACATGAAGTTGTCCTGGAACTCGCCGGCCAGGGCGTCGATGCGCTGCGCGTCGCGGTCGGTGCCGAGGGTGGCCACCACGAGCGCCTGGGTTTCACCGCGGGTGAACAGGGCCGATCCGTGGGCACGCGGCAGCACGCCGTTGCGAATTTCGATGGCACGCACCGTGCGGGTGTCGCGGCCGTCGATACGGGGCTCGCCAGCCAGGATCTGGCCGCGCACGATGCGGGCTTCGATGTCGAACAACAGGGCTTCGACCTTCACGCTGTCGAACTCGACACCATCGGCCTTGAGGCCGTCCATGACGGCGGCATAGGCGGCGCGGCAGGCCTGGGTACGGGCCTGCTTGTTGCGGATCTGGTAGGCAGCAGTGAGCTTTTCGGCGCCCAGGGCCTCCACCTTGGCGATCAGGGCTTCGTCGCGGGCGGGCGGTTTCCAGTCCCAGGCGGGCTTGCCGGCGTCGCGCACCAGCTCGTTGATCGCGGCGATGGCGATGTTGCCCTGCTCGTGGCCGAACACCACGGCGCCGAGCATGACCTCTTCCGACAGCTGGTCGGCCTCGGATTCCACCATCAGCACGGCGGCTTCGGTACCAGCCACCACCAGGTCGAGCTTGCTGTCCTTCAACAGGGTCTGTCCAGGATTGAGGACGTACTCGCCGTTGATGTAACCCACCCGGGCTGCGCCGATCGGGCCGTTGAACGGAATGCCACTGACCGACAGGGCGGCGGAGGTGGCGATCATGGCGGCGATGTCGGCCTGGACTTCAGGGTTCAGGCTGACCACGTGCACGATGACCTGGACTTCGTTGTAGAAGCCTTCGGGAAACAGGGGACGGATGGGGCGGTCAATCAGGCGGCAGGTGAGCGTTTCGAGTTCGCTCGGGCGGCCTTCGCGCTTGAAGAAGCTGCCGGGGATCTTGCCGGCGGCATAGGCTTTTTCGGTGTAGTCCACCGTCAGCGGGAAGAAGTCCTGGCCGGCCTTGACTTCATCCTTGGCCACCACGGTGGCCAGCACCACGGTGTCTTCGATGTTGACCAGCACCGCTCCGGTGGCCTGGCGGGCGATTTCGCCGGTTTCCATGGTGACCTTGTGCGGGCCCCACTGGAAGGATTTGGTGACTTTGTTGAACATGGTCATGGAGTTCTCCTGGATTGTGATCCGCCACGAGGCGGAAAGGCTCAAGGGCGATCGATGCCGCCCGACACCCCGAATCCGTCACCCAGAACACGATGCCATTCCAGAAGGCCTGGCCTTTTGGAATGACACAGCTTCGCTCTGTGATGTGCGTTCCGGGAACAAACCCGGTTCAACAAGCAAAAAACGCCCGAGCCAGCGAACCAACTCAGGCGTTCAGCGTGTTGAACCGGGCTCAAATTACTTGCGCAGACCCAGCTTGGCGATCAGCGCGATGTAGCGCTGGGCGTCCTTGGCCTTGAGGTAGTCCAGCAGCTTGCGGCGGCGGCTGACCATACGCAGCAGACCGCGCCGACCATGGTGGTCCTTGGCGTGGGTCTTGAAGTGGGGAGTGAGTTCGTTGATGCGTGCGGTCAGAATGGCAACCTGCACTTCCGGGCTGCCGGTATCGTTGGCAGCACGGGCGTTTTCCGCAATCACTGCGGCCTTGACGGACTGTTCGATCATTGGATTTCCTGCGTTTGCGACATGCGTCCTGACGCAGCTTGCTGTCTGTATCCGGGGTTTCCGGGAGAGGCAGCCGCACCAGGCGTGAATTGCCCCCATGACGGCGGCAACCCGAAAGTATACCGCAGAGCGCCATCAAAAGGCCGATGCCCAAGCGCCTCAACGCAGGAGCAGACGCGCCCTCCGGCGGCAACACCATTCAATCAGGCAGGGCATCTTCGGTTTTCTGTGCCACGATGAAAGGCCGGTAGTCGCGGGTTCTGGAGCCATGGCGCTCTACGCTTTCGATGCGCAGACCCTGTCGGCGCATGGCACTGGTGAGCAGGGCGGCATCGAGGCACAGCACGGCCGGAGCCAGACCGACCGCCCGCATGAGTGGCAGAGCCAGCTTGGGAATCAGAGGATTCATTTCCAGCAGGCAGGGTGTCTTGGTGATCAGGCGACCGCCTGGTTTCAATGTCTTGACCGCGTTGTGCAACGCATGGTCGAGATCGTCCACCAGGTGCAGCAGGTTGAACGCCAGCACGGCGTCATAACCGTCCGGCGGCCCCGCCGACAGATCCGCGTCCGCCAGCCGGAATTCGAGCTGCGGTACGGACTGGCTGATCAACTTTTCGCGGGCGATGGCCACCATGTCGGGCGAGACGTCGGTAGCCACCAGGCGGCGTACGCCGGGCGCCAGCCGCAGGGCGGTGGATCCGGTGCCGCAGCCGAGTTCCAGCACCTCATGGACAGGCAACAGCAGCCCGCGTACCCGCTCGATGGTTCGTTCGTAGCCCGGCAGGTCGGCGATGGGGGCGCGCGCGTAGCGGCGGGCCGCCCGGTTCCAGAACCGTGCCTTGCGCAAGGACTTGGCGGGAAGCGGAGGTGCTGGCGGAACGGTGGATGTGTGCATGGCAGGGACTGCAGGTTTGAAGTGGCACCGGACACTTCTCCGGTGTCTCACAGGATTGCTCCCGATGCTATTCATGCGAATTACATTAGGGAACACCCAATTTCGCAGACCTTTCATACGTATACGCATGGATCAGATCGACTGGAATCAGCTCAGGGCGTTTCTCGAAACGGCAGAAGCAGGGTCACTGTCGGCGGCGGCGCGCCGACTCGGACTTACCCAGCCCACACTGGGGCGGCAGGTGGCCGCGATCGAGCGCAGCCTGAACATTGCCCTGTTCGAGCGGGTGGGCAAGCGCATGGTGCTGACCGCCACCGGGCGCGTGCTGCTGGAGCAGGCGCGCACCATGGGCGCAGCGGCCCAGGCGATCGGGCTGACGGCAGCAGGGCATTCGCAGGCGGCCGAGGGCGTGGTGTCGATTTCAGCCAGCGAGGTGGTTGCGGCGCACCTGCTGCCGCGAATGCTGCAACGCCTGCGGCGCGAAGCCCCGGGCGTGGTGGTCGAGGTGATTGCCTCGGACAGCCTGAGCGACCTGCAGCGGCGTGAAGCGGACATTGCGATCCGCCATGTGCGGCCCGAGCAGCCCGAACTCATCGGCCGGCTGATCCGCGAGGCCAGCGCGAGCTTCTATGCCACCCCCAGCTGGGTGGCAGCGCACGGCCATCCGCGCACTGTGGCCGATGCGTTGCAGCACGAATTCGTCGGCGCGGACCGTGCAGGCCAGTACCTGGGCTACCTCCACGCGCTGGGACTTCCGTTGAAGGAAAGCCAGTTTCGCTGCTATTGCGACAACTCCGCCACCCACTGGGAACTGGTGCGCCAGGGTTTGGGCATTGGCGCGATGATGGACGACATCGCCCTGCGAACCCCCGGCGTGGTCCGGGTGCTGGACGACGTGCCGTTGGTGCGGTTCCCGATCTGGCTGGTGACGCACCGGGAGTTGCACACGGCACGGCGCATCCGGATCGTGTACGACCTGCTGGCCGAAGCGATGCTCGAAGCCGGCAGCCAAAGTTGAGGGGCTCATTTCGCCCAGAGATGTCCGCCAACCCAAAAAGACGTGACCACCATAAACATTGAGAGACAGGTGAATGAACCACAATCCATATGGAGCGGCCGCCAAACCCATCGCACTCAATGGCATTGGGCCTTGAAGATCGCGGCTTTTCTCCGGGCTTCACACCGACTGCAAGGAATGACGGTCCGGGGTATGCCCAGACGAGGACCCCACGGACCAGCCACGACGTTAATCCCGCCGCCAGATTGCAACAATCATCAATGGGAGCATGCAGGCAAACAAGCATCCGCGCAGCATGCGTTTCACGAGCGCAATCGATGATGCATGTGGTCATTTTGGTTCAAGGACTCGACAACCTGGCACTGCTTGAAGCAGGCTTGGCCGGCGTTGGTATAACCAGTCAAAACGAATCGGCCATTCAAGAGGCAATTGCTGGCGCTCAGGGGCTGATATCGGGAGACGCTAGCTGAAATGTTGCAACAGGTTGTTCGTCTGATGGCATCTGGGAGACTAGCTTTACCACGCTTCGGCACGTCCAGAAAAATCTGTCAGATGAACAGCCCCAAGCTGTGCCAGATTCATGTTCGAGAAGAGCAGAAACTGCTCATCGATCGGGCGCGTGGTCATGGTTGGGAAGATACCTACGGCCGAGGCCGCCGGTGTCAGCGGCCGGGACGGCCCAGACGCGC
>JALORL010000272.1 GCA_025458915.1 Hydrogenophaga sp. | reverse complement strand
GTGTTTCAGTGCAGCGACTGCAGGGCGGGCTGGGCGTCCACATAGGACTCGCAGCCGCCGTCCATGAAGTCCTCGGCGTCGATGGCGGCATCAAAGTCGCGCACCAGGTTGTGCGTCTTGGGGATCAGCGGCTTGTCCAGCGGGCGGCAGATGCGCTGGCGCAGGCCACGCAGCGGCGTGCTGTTTTCCATCGCGTTGATGACCGACTCCGGGTCGAGCATGAGGACGAAGGGGTTGGTGCGGCTGTGGGTGGAGTTCATGGCAGTTACCTCAAAAACGGGGTGATACAGGGGCTTCGACAAGTCGTGAGCGGATGTCACGAACTGTAGAGAACCTGTTTCAAGCCGTTAAGTCGGCGCCTTGCCATTCCGGCTGTAGGAAGTTGCCTGACAAGCCCGGAACTGGCCGCAAAACCCGGTCCATTTCCGGCCCGTACCTGCCACCGCCGTGACAGGCGTCACGGCCCGCGGCGCAGCGCTTCCACGCTGGCGCGCACCACGCCCTGCACGCTGCCCACTTCCGCGTAGCGCCGGCGCAAATAGGTGGCATGGTTGCCGTCGTGCCCGGCCGTGCGCTGGATCTCGTCGAGCGCGGCGCGGGACTTCAGCGCGTCGGCATGCGGCTCCAGCCGGCGCAGCGTGGCCAGGATGTCTTCGCGGATGCTGATCTGCTGACGCGTTTTGGGGTTGACCATCATGCCGTCCAGGCCGAAGCGGCAGGCCTGGAAGCGGTTGTAGGTGTAGACGAGGTAGTCGTCTTCTTCCGGTGGAGGCTCGGAACGCTCCAGCAGGTGGCGGCACAGCGCCTGCAGGTAGCAGGCCAGGCCCGCAGCGCGTTCCACGGTCAGCGGTGTGTCGCACACGCGCAGCTCGATGGTGCCGTACTCCGGCTTGGGCCGGATGTCCCAGTAGAAGTCCTTCATGGACTTCACCACGCCGGTGCTCTCCATCTTGGTGAAGTACACGTTGGCAAACTCTTCCCAGCTGAGCACAAAAGGCGCACGCCCGCTCAAGGGAAACGCGAACACCGAATTCAGGCGGGCCGAGTCGAACAGCGTGTCCACGCCCTGCGAAAACGGCGACGAGGCCGACAGCGCAATGAAATGCGGCACGTAGCGGTTGAGCGAATGCAGCAGGTACAGGGCTTCGTCGGGCGAAGCGCAGCCGATGTGCACGTGCTGACCGAACACGGTGAACTGCTTGGCCAGGTAGCCGTACAGGCCCGAAAGTTCCTGGAAGCGTGGCTTGGAAAAAATGCGCTGCTCGAACCAGCGCTGGAAGGGGTGGGTACCACCGCCCGCCAGCTCGATGTTGAGCCGGTCGCCAGCGTGCACCAGGGTGTCGCGGATCTGCTGCAGCTGCGCCAGCAGGGGGCCGTGCTCGGTGTGGATGCCGGTGGCGATCTCGATCATGCTTTGCGTCATCTCCGGCGTGACCACACCCGGGAACGGCTTGCGCTGCAGCAGCTCCAGCAGGTCGTTGGCGCTGCTGGAGAGGTCAAGGTCGTAGCTGTTGACGAGTTGAAGTTCCAGCTCGACGCCCATGGTGAGCGAATCGGAGGCCTTGAAGGTTTCCAGTGGCATGTCTTGTCTCCTAGGCCTTGGTCACATGGGTTTCGTGCGCGGTCATGAGTGCGCGCTGTGTCACCACCGGTCCCAGCAGTTCCTGCAGCAGCATCATGCCGGTCATGACGGCCAGCACCTGCGTGGCCGGCTCCAGCCCGTACAGGCGGGTCTGCTCCAGCAGCAGGATGGCAAAGGCCGACATCGGCGTGAGCGCCAACCCGGTGAGCAGGCCCTTGCGTTCGGTGATGCCGGACAGGCGTGCAGCCACCAGGCTGCAGCTCACCTTGGACGCCGTGCGCACCGCAATCAGCACCACACCCAGGAACATGCCGCCGACGACATGGCTCCAGTCGAGCAGCGCGGCGATGTACACGAACAGGAACAGGGTGAGGATGTCGCCCGCCGTGCCGAAGCCGCGTTGCGCATTGGTGAGGTGTACGCGCCGCTCACGCGCCACGATGCCGAAGGTGAGCGCGGCCAGCAGGGGCGAAAGCTTCAGGCCGTACGACATGGTGGTGAGCAGCAGCACGGCCAGCGCGAACACCACGGTCACACCGCGCTCATGCGAACTGCGCAGACGCAGCAACCACGGCACCGCCACCCCCAGCAGCGTGCCCACCGCAACCGACGTGATCAGCACATGAATGCTGCCGAAGGCCGCCTGCAACAGATCGCCCGACGTGCTGAGCTGCCAGTAGCCCACCACCAGCTTGAGCGCCAGCACCGACACCAGGCAGTTGATCGCACACAGATGCAACACGCGCTCGGTGACCTGGCCTGCACTGTGCAGTTCATTGGCCACCCGCACGATGCCGGCGGGGGAGGCCGACACCGACAGCGCGGCAATGATCAGCCGCACCTCGGTGGCCAGCTCGAAGAATCCACTGGCCCAGTACACCGCGCCGAAGGTCACGACCGACTCGATCAGCCCCAGCATCAGCACCCAGGGGTTGTGCCGGAACCAGCGCAGATTGATGCGGTAACCCAGTTCGAACAGCACCAGCGACAGCGCCACGTTGGCCAGAAACGGCAGGCCCGGCACCGAGGCGGTGAGGCCCGGCAGATTGAAGAGGCTGGCCAGCAGTCCCACCGCCACATAGCTGGAAACACGGGGCACCTGCCACACCTCGTAGGCGCGCTCGGCCACGAACCAGGCCAGCAGCAGCACCAGTGGCCAGGCCATGGACTGCAGCAGGAAGTCGACATCGGTGAGCATGGAATGGATCTCCTGATGGGCCCCGGTGCGCAAGGGTCCGGGGTAAGGGTTCCACCGCCCGGTCTGGCGGCCGGGTTCTGTGCGTCAGGGGGAACCGAGTGATTCGGAAAGCGGGCGGGGCGAGCGGCTGGCCCGGCTCGGAGTCAGATCGAAAAGCGCCGCGCAAGTTCTTGCAGGTTGAGCTGTTCCAGAACCTGCGCCAGGCGGTCCCGGGCTTTGTCGCGCGCACCGTTGCGGTCGTGCGCCATTCTACGGGCGAGGATCAGCTCGTTTTTCATCGAATGTTCCCAGCCCACCAGCTCGGTCACGGTCACGCTGTAGCCGTGCGCTTCGAGCTGCAGGCAGCGCAACACATTGGTGATCTGGCTGCCGAATTCGCGCGTGTGCAGCGGGTGGCGCCACAGCTCGGCCAGGGGTGTGCGCGACAGGCTCAGCGCCTTGT
>JALORL010000271.1 GCA_025458915.1 Hydrogenophaga sp. | reverse complement strand
CTGGGCGGGCTCAAGGTGAACTACAGCCCCACCAACCACACCGGCCTGGACTTCGCCGACCTGTCCATCGTGGATGCGGAAGGGCGGTTCCGGCGCTGACACAGCAGCCGCGCCACGCCGGCTGCCACAAGCGCCCTGCCGCCGCCCCTTCAAGCCATGAAACCCAGGCTACGCTGACTACCGAAATTGAAAAGATTAGGCAGCACTCCATCGATCTGACCTTCGCTGGCGCCCCACCAGCGAAGCAGCGTAGCTGCGTACTGATCCACGCTGCTGGTGGGAATCCATCGACCATGCAATTCCCAACTGTTCAGGCCCACGTCGTCCGGACCGCCAAGGGCAAGGTTAGGAAACACCCCGTAGGTGTCGCCACCTCTGACCGCACCGCCCATTACCAGCTGGTTGTTGCCCCAGGCGTGATCGGTCCCAATGGTGTTGTTGGGTTTGAAGGTGCGGCCGAAATCGCTCTGCGTGAACAGGGTGACGCTGTCGCCCATGCCAATGGCGTTCATGGCGTTGTGGAAACAGGCCATGGCATCTGCAAGTTGCTGCAGCAACCGGGCGTGCTGCCCCTCGGTGGCCGTGGCCCCCACCTGATCCCCGTGCGTGTCGTAACCGCCTTGCTGCGCGAAGAAAATCTTGCGGTTGCCCTGCAGCGTCTGGCGGGCCGCGACCAGCTTGGCGATCTGGTAGAGCTGCCGGCCCAGCGGCGTGTTCACGCGGTTGCTGGTGGTGATGGGCAAGAAGGCCTGGTTGATGAGGGCCAGACCCGGCACCACCGCAGCACCGTCGGCGCTGTTGGGCTGCACGGCCACGACCGCGCCCAGCCGGTCGGCCATTTCAAACGCCCCTCTTTGTTGCCCGGCAAAGCTGTTCAGCAGCGTGTTGGAATGGGCGCCCGAGTACAGGGTGTTCAGGGCATTTCTTCTGGCCACGGTGGTGGCGCCATTGCCTGTCATGCCTTCAAGACCGAACACGCCACCGGGTCCTGGCAGCACCAGGGGCACCTCGAACGTAGACAAACCGAAACGGCCGTTGCCTCCCACGGAAATCACCGGGCCACCACTGCCAAGAGACGCAGCTGCGCGACCTCCCCAGCCAGTGCGTACGTTCACCCGATGCCCTCCGGACTCCCAAAGCAGTTGCTGGTCGGAGTGCGAGTACAGACTGTCGGGGTGCGGCCGAGTGCGGCTGCGGTACTCTTCCTTGGTCAGAGGCACGGCCAGCGGACCCACATTGAAGACCGGCGCCAAGTCGCCAACCGCCCACACCGAAGAGAGCGCCGTCATGGCCGGGTGCAAGCCATAGTCGGTGCCTAGCGGCACCAACCTATCCCTGGGCAGGGCCAGCCGGCCACGAATAGCAGCGTACTCGTCATAGCGGGAGGTATCCCGGGGGACGACCATGTTAAAGCCGTCGTTACCGCCGTACAGAAACAGACACACCAGCGCCCGGTAGTCACTGGACTGCGCATGGGCCGCCAGGGGCAGCAGCGACCACAGGCTGGTGGCGCCCAACGCCCCGGCTAGGGTTGTACCCGTTTGCCGGAGCCAACGACGCCGGTTCATCTCGGCCTTGATGATCAAGTTCTCGTTCATGACGGCACCTTAGCGAATCAATTGGTATTGCGGCGATGCCATCACCAGGTAGGCGGCCTGGCGTACGCGGTTGAGTCTCGCATCTGCGATGGCCTGGGCGGTGGCGCCCTCACCCGGCAGGGTATATGCGGCCACGGCTCCCACAACGGCATTGCGCTCCACAACCGGAAGGGCTTCGCCCAGCACCAGCAGGGAAAGGCGGTCCACCAGCACCGCCGGGTCGTGCGCATCTGCGGCAAATGAATGCAGATTGACCGAGGTACCCGTTGCATCAGGCACATTCGCGGCCGGATTGGAACCACCCCAGAACACCAGATAGTTGATGAAATTGATGCGCTGCAAGGCTGAGTTAGCGTTGTGGATACCAAACGCCGGGCCGACCAGGGCTGTCCCGGGCACCGGGTAGTCCGGCGGATAGAAGTTGAACACCGAAGGCGGACGGAATACGTGCTGCCGCAGCTCTTCTCCCCACCACCAACCCAGCGACTCGCCATCCGTACGGCCCTGCAAGGCACGGATAACGCCGGTAAAGAGCTGAATCGGTTCGCGCAGCCGCCCCGCGCTGCTGGAAGGCGATTCGGTGCGCGCTTCCGGATCCAGCAGGACAGCCGCCACGACAGCTTTCATGTCGCCTCTGGCACCTGTGCCGAAGCTGCCGAACCGGCCAACGCTGAAGGCATTCGCCACCCGTGCCACGTACTCGGGACTGGGGTTGCTGGTCACCAGCTGCTGAATGAGATGGCGGCTGATGAACGGCGATATGTTCGGATGGTTCATCAGGCTGTCGAGCACCGCGTTCAGGGCCTGTTCCGCCGTATGGCCTTGCGCAAGCGGCGCCACGGTGGGCAGCAGGGTTAAGGCTTCGGTGTTGTGGCGAGACGCCACCGCAACCATGTCGCCCTGGTAGTAGCGGCAGTTCGTTCCGCTGGGTGAGCATGGCCATGGGGAGGCGCCTCCAGGTGGGTACGTCCAACCGGTGAGCGCATAGGCGTAGGAGCGAACAGTGTCGTTGTCATAGGTGGGCGTACACACCCCTCCGACCAGCGTGCCGTTCTGATTCAACTGGCAAGTGCCGAGTGCAAAAAGCTGCAGCAGTTCGCGCGCAAAATTTTCGTTTGGCGCCAGCCGGTCATTGTTGGCGTTGTTCAGGTAATCACCCATCAGAGGTGAAAGGATCACCTTGCGCAGAACCTCCCGGTAGTTGCCCAGCGACTCCTGCAGCAACGTGTTGTAGTAATACCGGAACCCGTAAGTTCCCGACACCTCCAGGTTGGAGACGACCAGCAACTGCTGCAGGGCCAGTGCCACGCGCTGGCGCAGCTGGTCGGACTCGGTGGTGGCGTTGCGGTAGAAGTCCCAGACCAGCGGCGTGGTGGAAGAAAAGTCGCGAAAGCAGTCGTTGCCCCGATTGGCACAGAAGTCCTGATTGGCCACCGTGTGCCTGTGGACTGCATCGGACCCGCCGGAGGTGTAGTGCGAGGTCGCCAGCGCCATCTGGCTTGAAAGCCACTGCTGAGCCCCCTGAGAGCGAATTTGGGCTACCAGCGCTTCGTTGGGTCCGAAGGTGGCCTGATGCGCCAGCCGCACGGCGTCGCGCTGGCTGGTGGGAGCAGGAGTCCCGCTAGCCGGTGCTGGTGCTGGTGC
>JALORL010000270.1 GCA_025458915.1 Hydrogenophaga sp. | reverse complement strand
CGGATGCCCTGGAGCGCTTCGGTGAAGGCGGTGGAGGATTCCAGCAGGTCCCGCCGTGGCATGCCGGTCAGCAGCTGGATGCGGCTGTAGAACACCTCGTACCGCTCCTGCAGTTCGAAAGCGTCCACCGGCGTCTGGCCTTCCGTTGTTGGGTCGGTGGCGGCATGCAGCGCGTCGTCCAGCCGGAACAGCTCGTACTCCAGCTGGTAGGCCTGCCACATGATGGAGTCGACCTGTTTGCGCGAAACGTCCTGCAGCATGCGCACCTGCTGCCACTGGACCCAGGCCAGTGGGGTGAGGGTCACCAGAACGACCAACACGATGGCCACCGCCCACTGGCGACGCGACCACTGCGAGACGTTCCAGCGTGCATTCATGGTTTCACTTCCATGGCCTTGAGTTGCCAGATCGAGCGCTCGTAGAACACCGAGGTGCGCAGCGCTGCGTCGGAATCAAACGGGTACACCACGAACAGCGGGCCCTTTTCGCGCACGGGGATCGGCTTGCCGTCGATCAGGCGGGCCATGATCACCTTGCGGGCGTTCACATCATCCATGGGGATGGTGATGGTGTAGTCGTTGATGGCGGTGGCCGACAGGGCGCTGCCCTTGCCGCCGACGGCAGCCACCACGTCGGCCAGCAGCGGCCCGGTGAACGTGACCGGCTTGTCGTACCAGGGCGTGCGGGTGGTGAAGGTCTGCTGAGGCAGGGCTTCGATCATCTTCATGTCCAGCTTGGCCACAGCGCCTGCGTTGGGCTTGGAGATGGCACCGGAAACGGTGAGGATGGGCCGGCCGGTGGGGGTGTCCAGCGCGAAGGCGGAGGCGCACAGCAGGCCCGACAGGGCCACGACACAGGCAAGGAAGGAGCGACGGAAGTTCATGGTCTGGCAGTGTAGAGAAAGGGCGGTGGAGAAAGCGCCCCGAAGGCCGCGGGGGGATTGATTTAAATCACAAGGCACAGGCCCTGCCGCGCTGCGAGACTGGGGCGACGGGCGGCACCACCGGCATGTCAGATCCGGTGTCTGACCGCCGACGGGTTGCTGGCCAGCCGGTTCAGCACCGCTGAGGCGATCTGCTGCAGCGGCAGCACCTCGTGGGCCGCACCGTGCTGGATGGCCATGCGGGGCATGCCGAACACCACGCAGCTGGCTTCGTCCTGCACATAGTTGTAGCTGCCGGCATCCTTCATTTCGCGCATGGCCTGTGCGCCGTCGGCGCCCATGCCGGTGAGCATGATGCCGATGGCGTTGGGCCCTAGCACGCGTGCCGCGGACTTGAACAGCACCTCCACCGAGGGCCGGTGGCGGTTCACGGGTTCGGAGTCTTCCACGACGGCCACGTAGTTGGAACCGCTGCGGTCGATGCGCAGGTGGCGGCCGCCGGGTGCGATGTAGGCGTGGCCGGGCAGGATGCGCTCGCCGTCGCGCGCCTCGGCCACACGGATCTTGCACAGGCCGTTGAGGCGTGCAGCGAAGCTGGTGGTGAAACCGGGCGGCATGTGCTGGGTGATGACGATGGCCGGTGCGTCGGCCGGCATGGGCACCAGCACCTCGCGTACCGCCTCGGTGCCGCCGGTGGAGGAACCGATGCAGATGATCTTCTCGGTCGACATGCGCGGCAGGGGAGCGCGCGGAGCCTCGCTGCCGGCACCGCCGCCGGACGACTGCGCGCTGGATGCAGCGGCTGCTGACGGGGCAGCGGCCAGGCGCCGCACATGGGCGCCCGCCGCCACGCGGATCTTGTCCACGATGTCGCCAGCCAGTTCATTGAGACCGCTGCTGACACCGATGCGGGGCTTGGCCACGAAGTCCACCGCCCCCATTTCCAGGGCGCGCAGCGTGATTTCGGCGCCCTGCTCGGTCAGGGTGGACACCATCACCACCGGCATCGGCCGCAGGCGCATCAGCCGGGACAGGAATTCCAGCCCGTCCATGCGCGGCATTTCCACGTCCAGGGTGATCACGTCCGGATTCTGCTCACGGATCATTTCCCGGGCTACCAGCGGGTCGGCTGCGGCGCCCACGCACTGCATGTCGGGCTGGCGGTTGATGATTTCGGTGAGCAGGCTGCGCACCAGTGCGGAGTCGTCCACCACCACCACGCGAATCTTCGCCATTGTTGTCTCCCTTGCAATCTAGAACAGGTCGACCGATCCGCCCGCGGTGCTGCGGGCCACCGTGGCGGCGCTGCCCTTGCGTTCCTGGGTTTCGAGCGTTTCGGGGTGGGAATGCGCCAGGCGTTTGCACATGGCTTTTCCGGTGGCCGGGAAATAGCACACCTTGCGCGGGTGGATGTCCAGAACATCCTTGGAGATCACCGCGATGCGCTCGGTCTGCAGGTAGTCGAGCACGAACTGCGTGTTGCGTTCGCCCACGTTCATGGTGGTGAAGGTGTGCATCACCTGGCCGCCACCGAACACCTTGGCCTGCATGCTCTCGCGCCGGGCACCGAGTTTCATCATCTCGTTGATCAGCAGTTCCATGGCGTAGGAGCCGTAGCGTCCGGAGGTGTCGCCTGCGCCCTCGGGCAGCATGAAGTGGTTCATGCCACCCACCCGCACGCGCGGGTCGTAGATGCAGGCGGCGATGCAGGAACCGAGCACCGTCATGATCATCATGTCGTCGCTGGTGACGTAGTACTCGCCCGGCAGCACCTTGACCGCGTCGTGCTGGAAATGGTGGTCGCGGTAGTAGAACGAAGCTTCGCCCGGCTTGGCGGTGCGGGCTTTCAGGGCGTCCAGGCTGGAGCCCCGGGCGAGCGCGCCCCCCGGTGGTGGGTATGTCGGTGCCGTGGCCGAGCCTGCAGCGGCCAGCCGGTTGCTAAATGCGCTCATAAACGGTCTTTCCGCGCAGCACGAACAGGTTGCGTGCATCGCTGAAGTTTTCGGCGTGGCCCACGAACAGCATGCCGCCCGGCTTCATGACGCGGTGGATGCGTTCCAGCACCTGGCGCTGGGTGGCGCTGTCGAAATAGATCATCACGTTGCGGCAGAAGACCACGTCGAACGGTTCCCGGAACGGCAGCTCCTGGATCAGGTTGACCGTGAGGAACTCCATGTGCTTCTGCAGTTCGGGCTTCACGCGCATGAAACCGGCGTTGGCACCCTTGCCGCGCATGAAGTGGCGCTGCAACTGTTCCTGCGTCAGGCCTTTCACGCCTTCGCTCTTGTAGACACCGCGCGCGGCGGTGGCCAGCACCTTGGTGTCGATGTCGCTGTTGACGATCTGGAACGAACCGCTGCTGCCCAGCGCCTCGGTGGCCGTGATGGCAATCGAGTAAGGCTCTTCGCCGGTGGAGGCGGCCGAGCACCAGATGCGCCACGGCTGGGTCCGCTTCGACGCCAGCAGCTCGGCCAGGATGGCAAAGTGGTGCTGTTCGCGGAAGAAGGCGGTGAGGTTGGTGGTGAGGGCGTTGATGAACTCCTGCCACTCGTTCCCATCGTGCTGTTCCAGCCAGTCGAGGTAGCTCTTGAAGCTGGCATGGCCGGTTTCGCGCAGGCGGCGCGACACGCGGCTGTAGACCATGGCGTGCTTGCCGTCGTGCAGGCTGATGCCGGCTTTCTTGTAGATCAGCGCCTTGATGCGGGAGAAGTCCGCGTCGCTCCAGACGAATTCGCGGCCCTCTGCAATCGGTCCGTCCTCCGCGAGAACGGTGCGAGCGGTCGGGGCAGGAGGGCGCTTGGTGGTGGCGGTGGACTGCAGCATCAGAAGTTTCCTGACCAGAGGATTCCGGCGGGGGTGGTGGGGGTGGTGATCAGGAGGGCGGGCGGCTGCCCGCCGCGCTCGGGTGTTCAGTGCCGCGAGCGGCGGATCAGGCCCGAGGTGTCCAGGATCAGCGCGACCTTGCCGTCGCCCAGAATGGTGGCGCCCGACACGTTGGGCACCTTGCGGTAGTTGGATTCAAGGTTCTTGATCACCACCTGCTGCTGGCCGAGCAACTCGTCCACCATCAGGGCGACGCGGGCACCTTCGGCTTCCACCACGACCATGATCGGGCTGCTGCCGTTGAACTCGAAGCGCGGCACCTGGAACACCCGCTCCAGTTCGATCACCGGCATGTATTCCTCGCGCACCTTCACCACCTGTGCACCCTGTGCCACGGTGTTGATGTCGCTGGGCTTGATCTGGAACGACTCGATCACACTGGCCAGCGGCAGGATGTAGACCTCGTCGCTCACCCGAACGCTCATGCCGTCCATGATGGCCAGGGT
>JALORL010000269.1 GCA_025458915.1 Hydrogenophaga sp. | reverse complement strand
CGGAAGGCGCCATGGACACGGTGCTGACCAACGCGCTCATCATCGACCACTGGGGCATCGTGAAGGCCGACATCGGCCTCAAGGACGGGCGCATCAAAGCCATCGGCAAGGCGGGCAACCCCGACACCATGCCCGGCGTGGACATCGTCATCGGCCCGGGTACCGAAATCATCAGCTGCGAAGGGCACATCGTCACGCCGGGCGGCATCGACAGCCACATCCATTTCATCTGCCCGCAGCAGGTCGACGAAGCCCTGGCCTCGGGCATCACCACCATGCTCGGCGGCGGCACCGGCCCGGCCACCGGCACGCTGGCCACCACCTGCACGCCCGGGCCCTGGCACATTGAGCGCATGCTGCAGGCGGCCGATGGCCTGCCCATGAACATCGGTTTTCTGGGCAAGGGCAATGCCAGCCGCCACGCCCCGCTGCGCGAGCAGATCGAGGCCGGCGTGATCGGTCTGAAGCTGCACGAAGACTGGGGCACCACGCCCAGTGCCATCGACCACTGCCTGGACGTCGCCGAAGAAACCGACACCCAGGTCGCCATCCACTCCGACACGCTCAACGAATCCGGCTTCGTGGAAGACACCATCGCCGCCACCAAGGGCCGCACGCTGTGTGCCTTCCACACCGAAGGCGCCGGTGGCGGTCATGCACCCGACATCATCCGCGTGGTGGGCGAGGCGAACTTCCTGCCCTCCAGCACCAACCCCACCATGCCCTACACGGTGAACACGCTGGACGAGCATGTGGACATGCTCATGGTGTGTCACCACCTGGACGCTTCGATTCCGGAAGACCTGGCCTTCGCCGAAAGCCGCATCCGCCGCGAAACCATCGCCGCCGAAGATATCCTGCACGACATGGGCGCCATCAGCATCATGAGCAGCGACAGCCAGGCCATGGGCCGGGTGGGCGAAGTGATCATCCGCACCTGGCAGACCGCCAGCAAGATGAAGGCGCAGCGCGGCGCCCTGCCGGAAGACTCCCAGCGCAACGACAACTTCCGCGTCAAGCGCTACGTGGCCAAGATCGGCATCAACCCGGCGATTGCGCACGGCATCTCGCACGTGGTGGGCTCCATCGAGGTGGGCAAGTGGGCCGACCTGGTGGTGTGGAAGCCGGCCTTCTTCGGCGTGAAGCCTTCGCTGGTGCTGCAGGGCGGCAGCATTTCGCTGGCCGCCATGGGCGACCCCAACGCCTCCATTCCCACGCCGCAGCCGGTGCACTTCCGCCCCATGTTCGGTTCGCTGGGCCGGGCGTTGGCGCGCAGCAGCCTCACCTTCGTGTCGCAGGCTGCCCTGGCCAGTGGTGCGGTGGAGCGCTACGGCCTGAGCAAGACCACCGTGGCGGTGCAGAACTGCCGCCGCATCACCAAAGCCAGCATGGTGCACAACCACCACCTGCCCGTCATGGAAATCGACCCCCAGCGCTACACCGTGCGGGCTGACGGTGAACTGCTCACCTGTGACCCGGCCACCCAGCTGCCCATGGCGCAGCGCTACTTCCTCTTCTGACTGCGGAAGCCCCAGCCATGTCCCTGGTGTCCGACACCATCATCCAGACCGACGACCTCAGCGATCCGCGCGTGGCCGATTTCCTGGCTGCCCACCTCGTCGACATGCGGCGCGTGTCACCTCCCGAGAGCGTGCACGCCCTCGACCTGGAGCGGCTTCGCCAGCCAGACATCACCTTTTGGACCCAGTGGCACGCCACCGACACGCAGCAAACCCTCGTGGGCACCGCGGCGCTGAAGATGCTCAGCCGCGACCACGGCGAAATCAAGTCCATGCGCGTGCACGGCGGCTGGCGGGGCCGCGGGCTGGCCAGCCAGCTGGTGCAGCACATCATTGCCCACGCGCGCCAGGTGGGCCTGCGCCGCCTCAGCCTGGAAACCGGCACACAACCCTTCTTCGAGCCAGCGCGCCTGCTGTACCTGCGCCACGGATTTCGCGGCTGCCCGCCTTTTGGCGACTACTGCGAAGATCCGCACAGCGCATTTTTCACACGCACGATCTGACCCATGGCGCAGCCCTGGCACGCCCATCCGTCACCGTTCCGAACCAGAACTTTCCCATGCTCCAGGTATCCCGTCTGATTCCGCAAGGCCAGGGCCTCGCCCCGGTGCTGGTGCGCCGTGCGGCGCACCTCGAACTCGACTGGGACATCCGCCAGAAAAGCCGCTTCGACGCCACCGCCTCCAACGGCCAGACGGTGGGCGTGTTCCTGCCTCGCGGCACCGTGGTGCGCGGCGGCGACATGCTGCTCGCACAAGACGGCGCCCTGCTGCGCGTGGTGGCTGCGCCGCAGCCTGTGCTGCGCATCACCGCCTGCACCGATCACCACCACGGCCATGCGCACGATCCCGCCTTCGACCTCATGCGCGCCGCCTACCACCTGGGCAACCGCCACGTGCCCCTTGAACTGCAGCCAGACCACCTCAAGATCGAACCCGACCATGTGCTCGCCGACATGCTGCGCGCCATGCACCTGAACGTGGCAGAGGTCCGTGAACCGTTCGAGCCCGAAGGCGGTGCCTATGGCGGCCATGGTGCAGGTTCGGGCCAGCACCCCCATGGGCACAACCATGGGCACGGCCATGACCCCGATCATTCCCACGGCCACGCGCATGGCGCTCGCTGATCCGCGGGAGAGTCCGGCCGATCCCGGCTCCGCTGCAGCGCTGCTGCAGACGCTCTGGCTGGCCTCCCCTACCCTGCCGGTCGGTGGCTTCTCCTACTCGGAGGGCCTTGAAGCTGCGGTGGATGCGGGCGCGGTGCACGACGAAGCCAGCGCTGCCGCCTGGCTGGTGGACCAGTTGCACCTTGGCCTTGCACGCAGTGAACTCGCCGTGGTGGCGCAGGCCATCCCGGCGTGGCAGGCCAACGATCTGCCTCGCATCCGCGACCTCAATGACTGGGTCCTGCACACGCGGGAGACCCAGGAGTTCCGCCTGCAAACCGAGCAGATGGGCCGCTCGTTGCTGGAATGG
This sequence comes from Hydrogenophaga sp., assembly GCA_025458915.1. Lineage (GTDB taxonomy): Bacteria > Pseudomonadota > Gammaproteobacteria > Burkholderiales > Burkholderiaceae_C > Hydrogenophaga. The sequence goes on along the minus strand of JALORL010000269.1, from coordinate 263 downwards.
GCGCGCAGCCTGGGCCCGCTGGGCGCTTCGGCCGGTGGCGTTTTCGACCGCCTCAGCGCAGCGGACCTCGTGACCCCCACCTATCCCGTGGCCATGGCCTGCGCCGCCGCGGCCAGTCAGGCCCCGGTGCGCAACAGCCTCATCGGCTACGCCTTCGGCTGGGCCGACAACATGGTGCAGGCTGCCATCAAATCCGTGCCGCTGGGCCAGAGCGCCGGCCAGCGCACGCTGGCGCGGCTGGCGCAGGAGATCCCGACGGCGGT
>JALORL010000268.1 GCA_025458915.1 Hydrogenophaga sp. | reverse complement strand
TCGATGCGGGTGCCTTCGGGAAACATGATCACCCAGGTGCCCTGGTCCAGCAGCCGCTGCCCTTGCGACACCACCTTGTTGAAGGCCTGCGCGCGCTTGCTGCGGTCAATGTGAATCATGTCCATCTTCGCCATGGCCCAGCCGAAGAACGGCACGTACAACAGCTCCTTCTTGAATACGTACGCCAGCGGATGCGGCATCAGCGTGGGCATGCAGAAGGTTTCCCAGGTGGACTGGTGCTTGAGCAGCAGGATGGCGGGCTCCTTGCTGCCCACCGGCAGGTTCTCGAACCCGATCACCTGATTGCGGATGCCCAGCATCAGCTCCCCGCTGCGCACCGCCAGCCGCAGCCAGCCGGTGCACATCCAGTAGATCTGCGTGCTGTTCAGAAACGGCGCGGCCACAAGCACGGCCAGACCCCAGGGCATTACCGTGACCGCCATGAACACCATGTGCAGCAGCGAGCGAATCAGATTCATGACATTCCGTGGGAGCCCGGTACAGCGGGGCTGCCGGAGGTTTCAGGAGACTGGGACAGCAGCCAGTCGGCAAACGTGGCAAGGTCGTCGTGCAGCAGAGTGCCCGGTGGCAGTTCTGGCGCTGCCACCGTGAGGTCCGCTCCGGGACCCACCCGGCCCTTGAGGTGTTCGGACTTGCCGGTGAGCAGCAGATGCGTGGGGCAGCCGGCCGCCGCCGCCGCCTGCACATGGCGCAGCGCGTTGCCGGCTGCGGGAATGTTGGCCAGTGGCGTGCCGAAGCGCTCGGCGATCTGGTGGAACAAACCCGGTGCCGGCTTGCGGCACTGGCAGCCGTCCTCCGGGGCGTGTGGGCAGAAGAACACCGCTTCCACCCGGCCGCCCACCGCCGCGAGCTGGCGGTGCATCTTGGCATGGATGGCATTGAGCGAGGCCATGTCGAACAGCCCGCGCCCCAACCCCGACTGGTTGGTGGCCAGCACCACGCGCCAGCCGCCCTGGTTCAGGCGCGCCACCGCCTCCAGCGCCCCGGCCAGCGGCTCCCACTCGTCCGGCGACGCCACGTAGTCGTCGCGGCTGCGGTTGAGGGTGCCGTCGCGGTCGAGGATGAGCAGCTTCATGTCACACCGCCAGCTTGGACAGGTCGGCCACGCGGTTCATCGCTTCGTGCAGGGATTTCAGCAGCCCCAGGCGGTTGGCCTTGAGCGCCGGGTCGTCGGCATTGACCATCACGCCGTCAAAGAAGGCGTCCACCGGCGTGCGCAGCGCGGCCAGCGCCTGCAGGCTGGCCGTGTGGTCGCCGGCGTCGAACTGCGCGTTGGCGGCCGGCACTACGGTCTGCATGGCGGCGTACAGGTCTTTTTCGGCCGCTTCGACGAACAAGGCGGGGTTGACCGCTGCGCCTTCGCCTTCGGACTTCTTGAGGATGTTGCCAATGCGTTTGTTGGCAGCGGCGAGAGCGGGTGCCTCGGGCAGCGAAGCAAAGGCGCGCACGGCGGCAAGGCGCTGGGACACATCGGCCAGCCGCTGCGGGCGCAGGGCCAGCACGGCGTCGACTTCCTGCGCGCTGGCGCCCTGCTCGCGCAGGCCGCCGGCGAGGCGGTCGTAGATGAACGACTGAAGTTGCTCCAGATATGCCGGCGAATCAGCACCATCAAAGAACTTCTCAAGCCCGACCAAGAACTCCTTTGCGCCGACCTTTAGCAGCTGATTCAGCTCCAGCGGCAGATCCTTTTCCACCAGCATCCGGATCACCCCCAGCGCGTGCCGCCGCAGCGCGAACGGATCCTTGTCGCCGGTGGGCAGGTTGCCGATGCCGAACATGCCGACCAGCGTTTCCAGCTTGTCGGCCAGCGCGACCACCACGCCGGTCATGTTGCGCGGCAGCTCGTCGCCGGCAAAGCGCGGCTTGTAGTGGTCTTCAATGGCGAAGGCGATGTCTTCGCTCAGGCCGTCGTGGCGTGCGTAGTAGCCGCCCATGATGCCCTGCAGCTCGGGGAACTCGCCCACCATGTCGGTCAGCAAATCGGTCTTGGCCAGGCGGGCCGCGGTGTCGGCGCTTTTTGCCAGCACGTCGCCACCGAGCTGCTGACCAATGGCCCGGGCGATGGCGCGCACGCGCTCCATCCGCTCACCCTGCGTGCCCAGCTTGTTGTGATAGACCACCTTGGCCAGGCCCTCCACGCGGCTCTCCAGCGAGCGCTTGCGGTCCTGGTCGAAGAAGAACTTGGCATCCGCCAGGCGCGGTCGCACCACGCGCTCGTTGCCGCCAGTCACCGCACTCGCGTCGGCCGGACTGATGTTGCTCACCACCAGGAACCGGTTCGTCAGCTTGCCTTGGGCGTCCAGCAGCGGGAAGTACTTCTGGTTGGCCTTCATCGTGAGAATCAGGCATTCCTGCGGCACGTCGAGGAACTGCTGCTCGAATGTGCAGATGAGCACGTTCGGGCGTTCGACCAGCGCGGTCACTTCGTCGAGCAGCGCATCGTCCTCAATGGGCCTGCAACCACCACCCACCTGGGCAGCCGCCGCGGCCAGCTGGCGCGCGATCTCGGCCTTGCGCTCGGCGAACGAGCCGATCACCGCGCCGTCCTTCGCCAGCGTGGCCGCGTAGGCATCCGCGTCGGCCAGCGGCACCGGATCGATGGCCGCTTCGAAGCGGTGGCCATGCGTCGCGTTGCCGGCCTTCAGGCCCAGCGCCTTGACCGGCACCACGTCGACCCCGTGCAGCGCCACCAGCCCGTGCGCCGGGCGCACGAAGTTCACGCTGGTCCAGCCCGGCAGCTCGCAATCGGTTTCGAGCTGGTAGCTCATGACCTTGGGAATCGGCAGCTTGGCGATGGCCTCGTCCAGCGCCTTCTGCAGGCCGGCGGCCAGCTCGACGCCCGGCTGCACGCTGTCGAAGAACAGGGCTTCGGCCTTGCCATCCATGGCGCGCTTGAGGCCGGCCACGGCCGACGCGTCAGCCCCCAGACCAGCCAGGCGCTTGAGCAGCGCGGGGGTGGGCGCGCCGCTGGCGTCCAGGCCGACGCTGACCGGCATGAGCTTCTGCGATACGGCCTTGTCCGCCGCCTTCGCTGCGACACCGGTCACGTGCGCGGCCAGTCGGCGCGGCGAGGCGAACGGCGTGACCACCGCATCGGCAGCGGCCAGGCCCTGGGCCTTGAGCTGGTCGGCCAGCTGATGAGCAAACGCATCCCCCAGCTTCCTGAGCGCCTTGGGCGGCAGCTCTTCCACAAACAGTTCGACGAGCAGGTTCTTCGTTGTCATTCTTGTGTGCTCCCGCTCAGGCGGCTTT
>JALORL010000047.1 GCA_025458915.1 Hydrogenophaga sp. | reverse complement strand
CCAGGTTCAAGGCCCAGGCGTGCAGCGGTAGGCCCCGCCGGGTGAAGGCATGCAGCCCGCCCAGCACCAGCAACTCCAGCACGGTGATGGCCACCGCCAAGTCCAGCCAGAGTCCGCTGTCCCAGAGGGTCTGGACGGTGTTCAAGGTGGGCTGACCGGCGCGCTTGAGCCGCTCATACCCGGGCCAGGCCCAGCAGGTGGCCCAGGTCCTTGAAGAAGATGCGCACATGCGCCATCGGCTTCTTGCGGGTGAGCTGCTTGTTCATGTAGGACTCGAAAGTGAGCTGTTGCACGTCGCGGTCTTCGCAGATCTTCACGAAGCGTTCCCGGCGCTTCTCGCTGCTGTACCAGAAGGTCTGCATGATGCCCAGCACCAGGAACACGGTGCCGTGCAGCTTCATGAAACGCTTGCGCGCCAGTTTCAAGGCCGCCACGTTGCCAGTGCTCAGCAGTTCGTGCACCGACTGCGCGGCCAGTTGACCGCCCACCATGGCGTAGTAAATCCCTTCGCCGGAGGCCGGAGCCACCACGCCGGCCGCATCCCCCGCCAGCACCACATCGCGCCCGTTGTCCCAACGCTTGAGGGGTTTCATGGGCAGGGGAGCACCTTCCCTGCGCAGCGTTTCGGTGCCGGCCAGACCACTGGCCTCGCGCATGCGCTGCACCGAGCCACGCAGTGAAAAACCCTTGTCGGCGCTGCCGGTGCCGATGCTCAGGGTGTCGCCGTGCGGGAACACCCAGCCGTAGAAGTCGGGCGAAAAACGGCCCTGGTAATAGACGTCGCAGCGGGTGGCGTCGTAGTCGGCACCGCGCTGGCTGGCGTCGGGTGCGCGAACGATCTCGTGGTAAGCGAATACATAGCGGGTGTCTTCCACGCCGGGCACCTTGCCCTGCCGGGCCACTTCCGAGCGCGCGCCATCCGCGCCCACGATGGTGCGGGCGCGCACCCGGGCGGGCGTGCCTTCGCCTTTCTGGTGGGCTTCGCGCGCCAGATAGTGCACCACGCTCGTGCCGTCCTCGTCGCGGGTGATCTGCTTGAAGGTGCCGATGCGGCGCTGGGCGCCTGCGGCCTGTGCTCGCTCGCGCAGCCATTCGTCGAAGGTGTCGCGGTTGACCATGCCCACGAATCCGTTGTCGATCGGGATGTCGACCCGGTTGTCGGAGGGCGAGATCATCCTGGCACTGTGTGCATGGGCCACCAGCAGATGGTCCGGGATGTCGAAGTCCTTGATGAGCCGGGGTGGAATGGCGCCACCACAGGGCTTGATGCGGCCTGCCCGGTCGAGCAGCAGAACGGAGCGGCCCTGCCGGGCCAGTTCGTGGGCAGCGGTGGCGCCGGCTGGCCCACCCCCGATCACGACCGCGTCAAAAATTTCGTCGGTGTTCATGTGGCGTGCCTCTGGTGGGTGCCGGTGCCGTGTCGGGCGCTGGCGGGTGGTGAAGAGATCGGGCGCAGTGCCGTGGTCGCCGGGGCAGCAGCCCCGATGCGCCAGGCCAGCAAGGCGGCGACAAGGAACACGCCGCCTTCGGTGGCGAACACCAGCGCGTAAGCGTCGGCCGGGGAGGCGATCAGGCTGCGCGCCAGGTCACTCGCTCCGGTGCCGACCAGCCCGCCCAGGGCAAATGCGATGGCTTGCGACGCGCCCCACAGGCCCATGCGCACGCCTTCGCGCTGCTGCCGGCCTTCGCTGGCCAGCCGCATCATGGAGCCAATGGCGCCGATGGAGAACGCACCGTTGGACACGCCCAGTGCGAACACGATGCTCTTGAGCGGCGCCCCTTCTCCGTGCACGCCCGCGAGACTCAGCGCGGCCAGCGCCACTCCCGAGGCGATGCAGCCGCCGATCGTCCAGGCGCGCAGCGAACCCACATGGCGCAGCATCGGACGGTGGCCAAGACGGGTTCCGAGGACTCCAGCAAGGGCCACCAGGAGCATGCCCAGCAGCACCCCGCCGTTCTGCACGCCGGACAGCTGGGTGGATTGGCCGGGGGAATAGCCAAACACGGTGCCGGCGAACGGTTCGAGGATGAGATCCTGGGCACTGAAGGCCAGCATGGAAACAAACACGAACACGGTGAACCGGCGTGCCACTGGCTCGGCCCACACCTCGCGCAAGGCCTCCCGGAAGACCGGTGCTGCGGGCAGACGCTCTCCTGGGCTGGCGGGGTTCGGCCGGTCCATGCCCGGACCTTCCAGACCGCGAACGGCGACCAGGGTCAGCGCGAATGCCAGCAGGGCCACCACCAGGGTGACCACCACCAGGCGTTCGGGGGAATACGGATCCAGCCAGTGGCCCGCCAGGCCGGCTGTGGTGGCAAAACCGGCAATCATCATCATCCAGACCAATGTGGCAGCACCGGCGCGCCGGCCTTCCGGCACCCGCTTGGCCAGCATGACCAGCAGCGAGGTGCCGCTGGCACTGACCCCCAGGCCCACCAGCGCATATCCCAGCAGGGCCAGGGCGATGCCGCTGCTGCGGTCGCTGCCCATCCAGGCCGTGGCCAGGGCCGACACCACGCCACCCAGTGCGAGCACTGCCATGCCACCGATGATCCAGGGCGTGCGCCGTCCGCCCACATCGGAGCCAAAACCCATGCGCGGCCGGGCCATCTGCACCAGATAGTGCAGAGCCACCAGCAGACCCGGCAAAAGAGCGGGCAGGGCGTGTTCCACCACCATCACCCGGTTCAGTGTGGAGGTGGTCATCACCACCACGGCCCCCAGCGCCGCCTGCACCAGCCCCACGCGGGCCACGCTGGCCCAGCCGAACGCACGTTGCTGCACCGCGTGGTTGGGCTGCAGCCCGCTCATGCCAGCCCCCGCAAGGCGAAGGCGCTGACCATCATGCCGGCCACAAATAGCGGCACACCGAAGCCGCTGTACCAGAGCGCGCGCTCGGTGGGAGCGGCCAGGAAGCGCCGCATCAGCACGAACTGTGCAAGCAGCAGGCCGGTCACCGCCGCCGCATGCCCGGGCTGACCCCAGACCAGCAGCAGGGCAATCACCACCACCTGCGGCACTGCCATGAACCAGCAGGCCACGCGCGCAGCGCGGTCCACGCCGAGCTGCACCGGCAGGGAGCGCACGCCCATCTGCCGGTCGCCAGCCACGGCCTTGAAGTCGTTGAGGGTCATGATGCCGTGGGTGCCAGCGCTGTACAGGGCTGCGAGCGCGAGCGACTCGCCGCCCGGCATGCTGCCGCCTGCCATCACCGCCGCCCCCGTGACCCAGGCGATCCCTTCGTAGCTGATGCCACAGGCAGCGTTGCCCCACCAGCCGTTTTCCTTCAGACGGACCGGGGGCGCGCTGTAAGCCCAGGCCAGCAGCAGGCCGACCGCTGCCGCGCCAAAGCCCCAGGGCCCCAGCGCCGTGGCGACCAGCAGCGACACCCCGGTCCAGCCGATGGCGAGATACAGACCCCAGCGGCCCGGTATGCGGCCGGACGGAATGGGGCGTTGCGGCTCATTGATGGCGTCCACATGGCGGTCGTACCAGTCGTTCACCGCCTGGCTGGTGGCACACACCAGCGGCCCTGCCAGTGCCACGCCCAGCAGGGCCATCCACCAGCGTCCGTCCATGGTGCTGCCGGAAGCCACCACGCCACAGGCAAACGCCCACATGGGCGGAAACCAGGTGATGGGCTTGAACAGCTCTGTAACGGCGGACAAGGCGGGTAGGCTCATGCTGTTACGTTGTACGCTTTACATATTAAAGTGTCAAGAAAAAATGACAGTTAGATGGAAGCGCCGAATGCGGGTGAGGCGCCGAGAGGCGTTTCCCCCACGCGCCTCGGGCACCCGAAAAAAAAGACCGCCGGTCAGGGCGGTCTTTTACGGTCTTGAGGGGCCTCTGCGCGGCGTCTCAGTTCACATCTTCGCCCGCACCTTCCAGGATGCCGAAACGCCGCAGCTTGATGTAGAGGCTCTGGCGCGACAGCCCCAGCATCTCGGCTGCCGAGGCACGGTTGTCGCCCGTGAGTTCCAGGGCGGCCTCGATGCAGAGTTGTTCGATCAGATCGGTGGTTTCGCGCACGATGTCCTTCAACGGCAACCGTCCGACCAGCTCGGTCATCTGGCTGGCCGAACGGGGCAGTTCCCGGTCGCCCCGGGGCGACTCGTTAAGGCGGCGACCCATGTCCCGGATGGTGAAGCCCAGGCACGGCTGGGGGTTGGCCACCGACACGGCTGAGATTTCCACTTCGGCCACCGCGCCGTAGTCCCCGCGCATCTGGGTGGCGAACAGGCGCACGGAACCGTGCTGGCGGACGTTGGAGAGCAGCACGCGGAAGTCCACGCCGGTTCTGCCCAGCCACTTGTCCAGCAATTCGCTGCGGGCCTGGTCTTCGCTGCTGAGCTGGGCGAGATCGAGGAACGACCGGTTGGCACTGAGAACGCGGCCTTCGAGGTCGGTGACGACCAGCGCATCGGGCGCACTTTCCATGACCTGCAGCAGACGCTGGCGCGCCTCGTTGAGGCTGGTCTGCGGCGTATCGCTGCCCCGGTTGAAGCGCAACAGGTAGTACTGCCGGTTTTCCTGGCGGAACTGGGAGGCGTTGAGCTCCAGCGCTTCGGAGTTGTCCAGGGTGTGCACGCGGCAGGGCTCGGCGCGTCCGGTATTGCGCAGGCGTTCGAGCATGTCGCGCAGGGCCTGTACGCTGCGCTCGTCGAGGCTGTCGGACAGCGTCCAGCCAGGGCGGCGTGCGGTGTCTCCGAAGAGTTCGTAGGCGGCGGGGTTGGCCTCCTCGATCTTGTCGATGGAGCCCTGGAGAATGATGACGGGCTCGCTGGCGGTCTGGAACAGCAGGCGGTACCGCGTTTCGATCTGCCGCAGACGCCAGTAGTCGCGCTCCATCGTCTGCTGGGCGCGCACGAGACGCTGCTGCATGGCGGCTTCCGGGCGCATGTCGCGGCCGAAGGCGGCACAGAACGCCGGGCGGCCCACCTCACCCTGGCGCCGTACCGGCACCACCGAGTAGGACAACGGCAGTTCGCCACCATCGCTGAGCTTGTGGTTCACATGCCGCCAGCGCACGCCGTCGCTGGTGAGTGCGCCCTGACCCTTGAGCAGCGCTGCGATCTTGGGCTGACTGTCTGCCGTGACGGTCTGGGCCCAGTTCTTGCCCCGCCAGTCCAGCAGCAGGTCGGCATCGAGGTCTTCGCCGCTGAGCGCGAGGTCCTGGATGACGCCCGACTCGTCCATGATCAGGACCACGTCGGCAGCGGCGGATATCAGATCGGCAGCGGTGTCGAGGTCGAGGTTGGATAGGAACTGCCCGGGCATTTCAAAATGCCTCTTGACGGTGGCGTTCATTCCCATCGGCATATGGTCTTTCTTGTGGGCGCGCAAGGCGTTGGGCAGATCCGGCAGCGGGTGCGCCACCGTTCAGTTGCGCTGTCGGCTGGCGGCAACGAGTTGCTCCGCCAGCGAGGGTGCTTCGGGGCCGTGCGTGACGATTGCGTCGGCAGGAACCTGGGCACAAAGCTCCGGTTGGAGCAGGAACAGCGGACCGCCGGCGATTATAGAGACGCGGGGGTTGTGGCTCATCTGGCGCACGCGCTCGATGGCCTGGCGCAACTGAGGCACGCCCTCTTCATTGCCCAGCGAGAAGCCAACCACGTCGTACCACTCCCGTTTCACCACCTGCTCGGCCGAGGCGCTGTGCAGGAAGCAGGTCACCACATCCCAGGCGGCACGGTGGAAGATTTCCGCCACCATCGACAGGCCGAAGGTGTGCTGCTCCCCGGGGCAGGGCATGAGCAGGACCCGCCGCCCATTGAGCTGGGTGCTCGGCTGGCCTTGGCGTTGCTGGGAGAACGCATGGCTGTTGTCGCGCAACACCTTCTGCAGCCGACCCAGGGCCATGGTGACGTCGCTGAAGCTGCACAGGTCGCGCTCCCACATTTCGCCGAGGTGCCGCGCCACCGGCGCCAGAAGGTCGATGAAGATGGCTTCCAGCGGAACGCCGCGGGCGCGCAGATCCAGAACGCTGTCGCGCACTTCGCCGTCGTCGTTGAGCAGGGTCAGGGCGGCGAAGTCCGTGATGTCCTTGAGGGAAACGCCACTGTCGCCGGGGGACAGTTCCCCTCCGCGCGGCTGGGGCGTGCGGTGGGCCAGCATGAGCCGGGGAATGATTTCGTATTCCACGGCCTTGGCCAGCAGCATGGCCTGCAGGGCCGCTCCGCCAGGTGCCGGGTCGGGATCGGTGCACAGCAGGTCACCGATGTCGGGGGGGCTTCTCCCGGGGGACTGGTTGGCAGCCCATCCTTCAGGGGGTGGGGAACCCTGCAGGTCGATGTCCTGCAGCGCCTGCTGGCGTTGTTGCGAGCCCATGTGCCTATCTCCTTGCGCAGCTGCGCTTGTGCCGATTTACGCATGGGCCTCGGTCATGGCCGCGGCTTTCTTACGCCATCAGTGTTTGCGTAATGACTTCCTGTAAGCACGGGCCGGGCACTTCTTGTGTCGGGTCTGTAACCTGCGACGGGTTGTACTCCTGGCCTACCCACTTCGTCAAAACATTTCGCACGATTTCTTGGATTTGACTGTAATGGGCTGGGGAAAAATGTCAATAAAAATATACGTAAAGAAAAGTTGACACAAGTACCCGAAGCGTCTAAATTGGGTTCCACAACGAGACACGGACACCCAGCCAATGCCTTCCGAAACGCAGCGACCCCCCAAGGATCGCGCCCTGTACACCCCCGAGCAGCGCCGCCGCCGCGATGCCACTCCCTGGACGCTGGTGCAAGGCGTTCTGGCACCGGTGCAGTTCCTGGTGTTCTTGGTGAGCCTCGTCCTGGTGCTGCGTTTCCTGGCCACCGGTGAGGGCGAGCAGGCCGCCACGGTGTCGGTGGTGGTCAAGACGCTCACCCTCTACGCGATCATGGTCACCGGCTGCATCTGGGAAAAAGTGGTGTTCGGCCGCTATCTGTTCGCGCCGGCCTTCTACTGGGAAGACGTGTTCAGCATGCTGGTGCTGGCCCTGCACACCGCCTACCTGCTGGCCCTGGCCACCGGCGGGCTGGATACACGCAGCCTGATGCTGCTGGCGCTGGCCGCCTACGCGGCCTACGTGATCAACGCCGGCCAGTTCATCTACAAGCTGCGCATGGCGCGGCTGCAGGGGGGACAGACCGACCCGCCCATCAAGGCCGTGGCATGAACCGTTGCGCCACTTCCCCCGTTTGCCACGCCACCCGGCGGGAAGGAGAAGGCGCTTGACCGCCATCATCCCCATTCACGCATCCACCGGTGGCTGCAGCGATGCACCAGTGCTCAAGGAACGCGGCCAGCGCGAGGTGTTCTGCGGCCTCACCGGCATCATCTGGCTGCACCGCAAGATACAGGACGCCTTCTTCCTGGTGGTGGGTTCGCGCACCTGTGCGCACCTGATCCAGAGCGCCGCCGGCGTGATGATCTTTGCCGAGCCCCGGTTCGCCACCGCCATCATCGACGAGCGTGACCTTGCTGGTCTTGCCGACTGCAACGACGAGCTGGACCGCGTGGTGACCCGTCTGCTGGAGCGCCGGCCCGAAATCAAGCTGCTGTTCCTGGTGGGCTCGTGTCCGTCGGAAGTGATCAAGCTCGACCTGTCGCGCGCCGCCCAGCGCCTGAGCGGGCGTTTCAACCCCAGTGTGCGGGTGCTGAACTATTCGGGCAGCGGCATCGAGACCACCTTCACCCAGGGCGAAGACGCCTGCCTGGCCTCGCTGGTGCCCAGCCTGCCTGCTGCGCCGTCCGAAGCGCCGGCCTCGCTGATGGTGGTGGGTGCGCTGGCCGACGTGGTGGAAGACCAGTTCGCTCGCCTGTTCGCCCAGATGGGCCTGGGCCCGGTGAGCTTCTTCCCGCCGCGCAAGGCCACGCAGTTGCCGGTGGTGGGGCCGAACACGCGCTTCCTGCTGGCGCAACCCTTCCTGGCCGATACCGCCGTGGCGCTCGAAGCCCGTGGCGCCAAACGCCTGCCAGCGCCGTTCCCGCTGGGCGTGGAAGGCACAACAGCCTGGTTGCAGGCGGCGGCTGCCGCCTTCGGCATCGATGCCGAGCGATTCGCCGCCGTGACCGCGCCAGGGCGCGAACGGGCCACTGCCGCGCTGGGGCGCATCCGCCCCCAGCTGCAGGACAAAAGCATCTTCTTCTTCCCCGACTCGCAGCTGGAAATTCCGCTGGCGCGTTTTCTATCCCGCGAACTGGGCATGGCGCTGGAGGAGGTGGGCACGCCCTACCTGCACCGCACGCACATGGCCGAAGAGCTGGCCTGGCTGCCTGCAGGAACCTCCCTGAGTGAAGGCCAGCACGTGGAAAACCAGCTGGACCGCTGCCGGGCTTCACAACCAGACATCGTGGTGTGTGGCCTGGGCCTGGCAAACCCGCTGGAAGCCGAAGGCCTGACGACCAAGTGGGCCATCGAGCTGGTGTTCACGCCCATTCAGGGCTATGAGCAGGCGGCGGATCTGGCCGAACTGTTTGCGCGCCCGCTGGTGCGACGGGCCAAGCTGAGCGCGAAACCGGCGGCGGTTGCCGCAGTGAAGCCCGTTGAGCCCGCGCGGCTGGAGGTGATCTGATGCAGCTCACGCTCTGGACCTATGAAGGCCCCCCACACGTGGGCGCCATGCGCATTGCCACCGCCATGAAGGACGTGCACTACGTGCTGCACGCGCCGCAGGGCGACACCTACGCCGACCTGCTGTTCACCATGATCGAGCGCGACGCCAAGCGCCCGCCGGTCACGTACACCACCTTCCAGGCGCGCGACCTGGGCGGCGACACCGCCGAGCTGTTCAAAAACGCGGCCCGCGAAGCCTTTGCGCGCTTTCAGCCCAAGGCGATGATGGTGGGTTCTTCCTGCACCGCCGAATTGATCCAGGACGATCCGGGTGGCCTGTGCAAGGCGCTCGATCTGCCGGTGCCGGTGGTGGCGCTGGAACTGCCTTCCTACCAGCGCAAGGAAAACTGGGGCGCGGCCGAAACCTTCTACCAGATGGTGCGCCAGCTGGCCGACACCTCGGTGCGCCGCGCACCGCGTGCTGAGGGTGAGCGTGCCCGCTGCAACATCCTGGGCCCGGCCGCGCTGGGCTTTCGCCACCGCGACGACCTGCGCGAAATCAGCGGCCTTTTGCGCGACTTGGGCATCGACATCAACGTGACCGCACCGTTGGGTGCTTCACCGGCCGACATGGCCCGCCTGGGCGATGCCGATTTCAACGTGGTGCTGTATCCGGAGATTGCTGCGGTGGCCGCTGGCTGGCTCAAGCGCACCTTCGGCCAGCCTGCCACCGGCATTGTGCCGATTGGCTCCGGTGCCACGCGCGACTTCATTACCGAAGTGGCCGCACTGGCCGGGGTGGACCCCTCCGCCGTGCTGGCCAACGCCGAGGCCCGCGCCCCCTGGTACGCGAAGTCGGTCGACTCCACCTACCTCACCAACAAGCGCGTGTTCGTGTTCGGCGATGCCACCCACGTGGTGGCGGCCGCGCGCATCGCGCAGGACGAGATGGGCTTCACCGTGGTGGGCCTGGGCACCTACAGCCGCGAGTTTGCCCGCGAGGTGCGCGAGGCGGCCAAGCTTTACGGTGTGGAGGCGCTCATCAGCGACGACTACCTGGACGTGGAAGCGCGCATTGCCGAACTGCAGCCGGAACTGGTGCTGGGTTCGCAGATGGAGCGCCACATTGCCAAGCGCCTGGGCGTGCCGTGCGCGGTGATTTCCGCGCCGGTGCATGTGCAGGACTTCCCGGCGCGCTACTCGCCGCAGATGGGGTTCGAAGGCGCGAACGTGCTGTTCGACACCTGGGTGCACCCGCTGATGATGGGGCTGGAAGAGCATCTGATCGGCATGTTCCGGGGCGACGCCGAATTCCACGAGGACGCAGCGCCTTCGCACCTGGGCCATGGCGCGCCGCGCCATCTTGCTCAGACAACGCCAGCTCAAGAACCGGCCGAAGCGGCGGAGCTTGAGAACCCTGCCGCATTGCAAGCCGCCAGTGCCGCCGCTGAACAGGCCATTGCCGCTGCAGCCGGAGGCGCAGGCCAGAGCACCGTGGCCATCTGGGGCGCCGACGCCGAAAAAGAGCTCAAGAAGATTCCGTTTTTCGTTCGCGGCAAGGCCCGCCGCAACACCGAAATGTATGCCAGGGACAAAGGCCTGCCCGTGATCACCCTGGAGACGCTCTACGATGCCAAAGCCCATTTCAGCCGCTGAAGGCCAGGTCCTCTCACCCGGCCTGCGGGTCGTGCTGGTGACCATGGACAGCCATCTGGCCAGCGCGGCAGAGCGTGCCCACCGCACCCTGTCGAAGTCGGTGCCGGGCCTGTCGCTGACGGTGCACGCGGCGGCGGAATGGAGCGACGACCCGGTCAAGCTGAAGAACTGCATCGACGACATTGGCCGCGGCGACATCGTCATTGGCAGCATGCTGTTCATGGAAGACCATTTCCTGCCGGTGCTGCCTGCGCTGCAGGCCCGGCGCGATCGCTGCGACGCCATGGTGTGTCTGATGTCGGCCACCGAAGTGACCAAGCTCACCCGCATGGGCAAGTTCGACATGAGCGCCCCAGCCAGCGGGCCGATGGCGTTTTTGAAGAAGCTGCGCGGCAAGTCCACGGCCGACAGTTCCACCTCCGCCGAAGAGAAGAGCACGGCCGGCGCGCGCCAGATGAAGATGCTGCGCCGCCTGCCCAAGATCCTGCGCTTCATTCCTGGCACTGCCCAGGACGTGCGCGCGTATTTCCTGACCATGCAGTACTGGCTGGCCGGTTCGGAACAGAACATGGTCAACCTGGTGCAGTTCCTGGTGGACCGCTACGCCGCCGGCCCGCGCAAGGCCCTGCGCGGCACGCTCAAGGTCGGTCAGCCGCTGGAGTACCCGGAGGTGGGCGTGTACCACCCCCGCATGCCAGCCCGCATGAGCACCACCGTGGCCGACCTGCCGAAGGTTGCCATCACCGGCAAGCGCGGCACCGTGGGCCTGCTGGTCATGCGCTCGTACCTGCTGGCGGGAAACACCGGCCATTACGACGGCGTGATCACCGCGCTGGAAGCGCGGGGCATGCGCGTGGTGCCGGCCTTCGCCACCGGGCTGGACAACCGCCCCGCCATCGACAGTTTCTTCTTCAAGGACGGCCAGCCTGTGATCGACGCGCTGGTGTCGCTCACCGGTTTCTCGCTGATCGGCGGCCCGGCCTACAACGACGCGCACGCGGCCGAGAACATCCTGGCCCGGCTGGACGTGCCCTACCTGGCCGTGACGCCGGTGGAGTTCCAGACGCTGGACCACTGGGGCGCTTCCGCCCGCGGTCTGCTGCCGGTGGAGTCCACCATGATGGTGGCCATTCCCGAACTCGACGGCGCCACCGGCTCCATGGTGTACGGTGGGCGCGGCAGCGCGTCGCACGTGAGCTGCACCGGCTGCGACAAGCACTGCAGCTTTGAAGCCCTGGAAGGCGCGCACGACATGCAGACCTGCAGCGAGCGCGCCGACGCACTGGCCGCGCGGGTGGGCAAGCTGATCGATCTGCGCAAGAGCGAGCGCGCACAACGCAAGGTGGCGGCCGTCATCTTCAATTTCCCGCCCAACGCCGGCAACACCGGCACCGCTGCTTTCCTGGCGGTGTTCGAGTCGCTGTTCAACACCCTGCAGGCCATGAAGGCCCAGGGCTACACGGTGGACATGCCTGCCAGCGTGGACGATCTGCGCGAACGCCTCATCAACGGCAATGCGCAAACCTACGGCGCGGCTGCCAACGTGCACGCCTTCGTGGATGCCGACGACCACGTGCGCCGCGAGCGCCACCTCAAGCAGATCGAAGCCCAGTGGGGCCCGGCACCCGGCCAGCAGCAGAGCGACGGCAGCCGCATCTTCGTGCTGGGCGAGCGCTTCGGCAACGTGTTCGTGGGCATGCGCCTGCTGTTCGAGCACGGCTTTGCCCCCACGCACGCTTTCTCCGCCTTCTACCGCTGGATCCGCGAGGACTTCGGCGCGCATGCCGCGCTGCACTTCGGCACCCACGGCGCGCTGGAGTTCATGCCCGGCAAACAGAATGGCCTGACCGCCACCTGCTGGCCCGACCGGCTGATCGGCGACCTGCCGAACATGTACCTGTACGCGTCCAACAACCCGTCCGAAGGCACCATTGCCAAGCGGCGCGCTGCGGCCACGCTGATCAGCTACCTCACGCCACCGGTGGCGCAAGCCGGCCTGTACAAGGGC
>JALORL010000267.1 GCA_025458915.1 Hydrogenophaga sp. | reverse complement strand
TTACAGTCTGCTGCCTTTAACCACTCGGCCACCCCTCCATAGCGCAGCCCGACATTATGCCATGGTTTTCTGCGCGCAAGGAACTGGTCAAAAAGTTCGGGTGCGTTACCAGCGCACAGCCGGCGAGCCGCTTTCAGTCAGCCACCGATTGGTCTGGCCGAAGTGGCCGCAACCGATGAACGGCTCTGGCCCGCGCGTGGCCGACAGTGGAGACGGGTGGTTGGCCCGCAGAACCAGATGCCGCGAAGTGTCGATCAGGCCCGCTTTTTTCTGGGCATGCGCACCCCAGAGCAGGAACGCCTTGGCCGGCCCCGTTTCGCTGCAATGGCGGATCACACCATCGGTCAGGATTTCCCACCCGCGCCTGGCATGGCTGGCGGGAAGTCCGTCTTCCACGGTCAGGCAGGTGTTGAGCAACAACACACCTTGCGCCGCCCAGGGCACAAGTGAATCGTACACCGCGGGGGGGCGCCCCGTGTCGCGCTCGATTTCCTTGAAAATGTTTTTCAGACTGGGCGGGGGCCGCACGCCGGGCGCCACCGAAAACGCCAGGCCCTCCGCCTGCCCGGGACCGTGATACGGGTCCTGACCCAGGATCACCACGCGGACCGTGGCGGGATCGGCAAGCGCGAGCGCCCGAAGGGGCTGCGGCGGATACACATTTGCCCCAACGCTGGAGCGCTCGCGCAGGAAGGCGGCCAGAGAAAGGCCGGCTCCGGATGCCCGGAACGTCTGCCACTGCTCTGCCCAACCCGGATGAACCACCCAGGCGTCTGGGTTCAGCGGCGCCCCACGCAAAGCCTGGGGGGCTGCACCGTCCAGCGCCAGTTGCGCCTGAACCGGGCGGCCGGTCACGCAAACAGCTCGGCCAGTGCCAGCCCCGGGTCGGGGGCGCGCATGAAGGCCTCGCCAACCAGGAACCCATGCACATTGGCAGCCCGCATACGTTGCACATCTTCGCGGTTCAGGATGCCCGACTCGGTGATGAGCAGACGGTCTGCGGGGACGTCGGGCAGCATGTCCAGCGTGGTCTGCAGAGTGACCTCGAAGGTGCGCAGGTTGCGGTTGTTGATGCCGAGCAGGGGTGTTTTCAGGCGCAGGGCGCGCTGCAGCTCTTCCCGGTCGTGGACTTCCACCAGCACGGCCATGTTCAGCGCCATGGCCTGGGCTTCCAGGTCGGCCATCTGGGCGTCGTCCAGGCAGGCTGCGATCAGCAGGATGGCGTCGGCGCCCATGGAGCGCGCCTCGTAGACCTGGTAGGGGTCGACCATGAAGTCTTTGCGCAGCACCGGCAGGTCGCAACTGGCGCGGGCCTGCTTGAGGTAGTCCGGGCTACCCTGGAAGAATTGCCGGTCGGTGAGCACGGACAGGCAGGCTGCGCGCACTTCGCCGTCGCCCTCTGCGTAACTCTGGGCGATGTCGGCGGGGATGAAGTCTTCGCGCAGAACGCCCTTGCTCGGGCTGGCTTTCTTGATTTCGGCGATCACGGCCGCACGACCAGCCTGGATCTGGGCACGCAAGGCGCCCTCGAAGTCGCGCGTGAGCACCCGGCTTTCGGCGTCGGCGCGTACCACGTCCAGGGGCTTCTTCTTGCGGGCGGCGGCGATCTCTTCGTGCTTGACCGCCACGATCTTGTTCAGGATGTCGCTCATGCTGCGCTCACCGTGCCGGCAAAGGCCTTGAGTTGTTCGAGTTTGGCCAGGGCAGCGCCCGACTCCAGGGTGCGGCGGGCCAATGCAATGCCCTGGACCATGTCCGGTGCGACGTTGGCGGCGTACAGCGCGGCGCCGGCGTTGAGGGCCACGATGTCGGAGGCCGCCTTCAGCTGGGGATCGTCGCGGTTTTCCAGCACGCCAAGCAGCATGGCGCGTGAATCCTCCGGGGTTTCCACACGCAGCGCGCGGTTGCTGGCCATGGTGAGGCCGAAGTCTTCCGGGTGGATTTCGTATTCGGTGATTTCCCCGCCCTTGAGTTCGCCGACCATGGTGGCGGCACCCAGCGACACCTCGTCCATGCCGTCGCGGCCGTAGACGACCACGGCATGCTCGGCGCCAAGGCGCTGCAAGGCGCGCACCTGAATGCCCACCAGATCGGGGTGAAACACGCCCATGAGGATGTTCGGCGCCGAAGCGGGGTTGGTGAGCGGACCCAGGATGTTGAAGATGGTCTTGATGCCCAGTTCGCGGCGCACCGGGGCCACGTTCTTCATGGCAGGGTGGTGGTTCGGCGCAAACATGAAGCCCACACCGACCTGCTCGATGCAGCGCGCGATGGCGTCGGGCGGCAGATTGATGTTGACGCCAAGGCTCTCCAGCACGTCGGCGCTGCCGCTCTTGCTGGAGACGCTGCGCCCGCCGTGCTTGCTGACCCGCGCCCCGGCGGCAGCGGCCACGAACATGCTGCAGGTGGAGATGTTGAAGGTGTGGGAACCATCACCGCCGGTGCCCACGATGTCGACCAGGTGCGTTTTGTCGGCCACGTGGACCTTGGTGGAGAACTCGCGCATGACCTGCGCGGCGGCCGTGATTTCGCCGATGGTTTCCTTCTTCACGCGCAGCCCGGTGATGAGCGCGGCCATCATGACCGGCGACATCTCGCCGCCCATGATCAGGCGCATCAGGTGGAGCATCTCATCGTGAAAGATCTCGCGGTGCTCGATGGTGCGCAGCAGCGCTTCCTGCGGGGTGATCTTGTGGGTGTTGGGCATGGGGTGTCTCCGGGAATCAGCGGGTGGGATTGTCGGACAGGGCCAGCCGCAGGCCAAAGCCCAAGAACAGCACGCCGGCGGCGTGGTCCAGCCAGTGCATGGCGCGCTGGACGGTGTGCACGCGGCGGGCGGCCCAGGCGGCCAGCCAGGCGTAGCCGAAATTGATGGGCAACGAATTGAGGTTGAAGATCACGCCGAGCAGCAGGAAGGCCAGCGCCTTGTTGTCGGTACCGGTGGCGATGAACTGCGGCACGAAGGCGAGGAAGAACAGGGCCACCTTGGGGTTGAGCACGTTGGTGAGAAACCCGCGACGGTAGATGCGCCAAAGGTCCACCTGGCAGACCGGGTCGGCACGAAGGTCCAGCGGGGTGGCCTTGGAACGCAGCAGGCGCACTCCCATCCACAGCAGGTACCGATCGCGGCGGCAAACACGTGCACGAAACAACCGCTGACGATGCCCAGCGCCGCAACCAGCCCGGCCCGCACGCCGCTTTTGAGCGCGTTGGTGACGATGTAGAGCACATCCGGGCCGGGCGTGAGGTTGAGCAGCCAGCCGGCCGCCATGAACAGCAGCAGTTGCGGCAGGTCGGGCATGCGGGCTCCGGCTTCAGTACACGGCGGTGCCGGCGACCGGTGCGCTGGCTGCGCCGCCGCCCTGGGCGAAGAAGGCCCGGACGCTGGCAATCGCCCGGTCAATGCCGGCGGCGTCCACATCAAGGTGAGTGACGAAGCGCAGGCCAATGAGGCCAGTGGCCAGCACACCGTCGCGCTGCAGATGGGCCAGCAAGTCGGGCCCACGGCCGTTGGCCACGTCCACGAACACGATGTTGGTCTGGGCCGAGCGCACGCTCAGGCCTTCAATACCCGAGAGTCCCTGGGCGAGGCGCTGCGCAAGGGCATGGTCGTCGGCCAGGCGGTGCACGTGGTGGTCGAGCGCGTGGTGCGCCGCCGCGGCCAGCAGGCCCGATTGCCGCAACCCGCCGCCCACCATCTTGCGCCAGCGACGGGCGCGGTCGATCAGCTCGCGAGAACCGCAGAGTGCCGAACCCACGGGGGCTCCGAGCCCCTTGCTGAAGCACACGGACACGCTGTCGAACAGGTCGACGATGGCGCGCAAGGCTTCGAGGGGATCGCCGCCGCGCGCCACGGCGGCGTTGAACACACGGGCACCGTCGAGATGGGTGGCCAGGCCGTGCTGGCGCGCCAGGTCGGTGGCCTGCTGCAGGTAGGCCGGCGACATGGGGTGGCCGTTCCAGGTGTTTTCCAGGCACAGCAGCCGGGTGCGGGCGAAGTGCGGGTCGTCGGGCTTGATGGCGGCGGCAATGTCCTCGAGGCGCATGAGGCCCGAGGCGTCTTGCGCCAGCGGTTGCGGCTGGATGCTGCCGAGCACCGCCGCACCGCCGCCCTCGTAGCGGTAGGTGTGCGCGTTCTGGCCAACGATGTATTCGTCGCCGCGCTGGCAGTGGGCCATCATGCCGCAGAGGTTGCTCTGGGTGCCGCTGGCCATGAACAGGGCGGCTTCCTTGCCGGTGAGCGCGGCAATGCGGTCCTGCAAGGCGTTCACCGACGGGTCGTCGCCGAACACGTCGTCGCCCAGGGGCGCGGCCATCATGGCTTCGCGCATGGCGGGGGTGGGCTGGGTGACGGTGTCGCTCCTCAGGTCAACGTTTTTCATGCGGTGTCCAAGAAATTTTTGAGCATGGCATGGCCGTGCTCGGTGAGGATGCTCTCGGGATGGAACTGCACACCCTCGATGGCCAGCGTCTTGTGCTTGACGCCCATGATTTCGCCGTCGGGCGTCCAGGCGGTGACTTCCAGGCAGTCGGGGCAGGTGCTGCGCTCGATGGCGAGCGAGTGGTAGCGGTTGACGGTGAACTGCGCCGGCAGCGCCGCGAACACGCCTTGTTGCGTGGTGGTGATGACGCTGGTCTTGCCGTGCATGAGTTCCTGCGCGCGCACGATCTTGCCGCCGAAGGCCGCGCCGATGCTCTGGTGGCCCAGGCACACACCCAGGATGGGCAGCTGGCCGGCGAAATGCTGGATGGCGGACACAGAGATGCCAGCCTCCGCGGGCGAACATGGGCCGGGCGAAATGACCAGGCGGTCGATCTGTCCGGCGTCCAGCCGCTGCTGGATGTCGTTCACGGTGATTTCGTCGTTGCGCACCACGGTCACATCAGCGCCGAGTTCGCCGAGGTACTGCACGATGTTGAAGGTGAACGAATCGTAGTTGTCCACCATGAGGACCTGAAGAGGCTTTTTGGCTTGGCTCATGGTGTTCACTCCAGCCCTTCCTCGACCAGCTCGGCGGCGCGCAGCAGCGCCCGGGCCTTGTGTTCGGTTTCCCTCCATTCCATCTCGGGCACCGAGTCGGCCACCACGCCGGCCGCAGCCTGCACGTACAGGGTCTGGTCCTTGATGATGCCGGTGCGGATGGCGATGGCCACGTCCATGTCGCCGGCGTAGCTGAGGTAGCCGCAGGCACCGCCATACAGGCCGCGCTTGGTGGGTTCGAGCTGGTCGATCAGTTCCATGGCGTGCACCTTGGGCGCGCCGGTGAGCGTGCCGGCCGGGAAGGTGGCCTTGAGCACGTCCATGCTGGTCATGCCGTCCAGCAGCAGGCCTTCCACGTTGCTCACGATGTGCATCACGTGGCTGTAGCGTTCGACCGCAAAGGCCTCGGTGACCTTGACGCTGCCCACCTTGGCAATGCGGCCAATGTCGTTGCGCGCCAGGTCGATGAGCATGACGTGCTCGGCGCGCTCCTTCGGGTCGTTGACCAGCTCCTGTTCGGTGGCCTTGTCGCTCTCGGGCGTGGCGCCGCGCGGGCGGGTGCCGGCCAGCGGGCGGATGGTGACCTTGGCGCCCTCGGGTGTGGTTTCCTGGCGCACCAGGATTTCCGGGCTGGCGCCCACCACCTGAAAATCACCGAAGTGGTAGTAGTACATGTAGGGCGACGGGTTGAGCGAACGCAGCGCGCGGTACAGGCTGAGCGGTGATTCGGTGTAGCGCTTCTGGATGCGCTGGCCCACCTGCACCTGCATGAAGTCGCCGGCGGCAATGAGGTCCTTGGCGCGCTCCACGGCGGCCAGGTAGTCGGCCTTGGCGAAGCTGCGTTCGGCGGGGTGGCCCTGCGTCGGCTTGACCACCGGGGCGCTGACCGAATACTTCAGCGCTTCCTTGAGCTCGCGCAGGCGCTTCTTGGCATTGGCGTAGGCCTCGGGCTGGGCCGGGTCGGCGTAGACGATCAGGTAGAGCTTGCCGGAGAGGTTGTCGATGACGGCGAGCTCTTCGCACTGCAGCAGCAGGATGTCGGGGCAGCCCAGCGTGTCGGGCGGGCAGCTGGCTTCGAGCTTTTTTTCGATGTAGCGCACCGCGTCGTAGCCGAAGTA
>JALORL010000266.1 GCA_025458915.1 Hydrogenophaga sp. | reverse complement strand
GCTGGGTGGCCTGCTGGGCTGCGTCTGCATCGCCACTGGCTTCATCTTCTTTGTCGAGAAGCGCAAGCAGCAACACGCCAAAACGGGCAGCCAGGGCAGTCGCGTGGTCGACGCCATGGCGGTGACCACCGTCACCGCCATGGTGATCGCCGCCATCGGCATGCTGGTGGCCAACCGGTTGCTGCCCGCCGATCTGGCGGGCAAGGGCGACTGGGAAAAGGCGATCTTCTTCGGCGTCTGGGCGCTGGCCCTGGCGCACGCTCTGGTGCGCAGCGCGCCGGTAGCGCAGGGACGCATGAACCCAGCCTGGCGCGAGCAGTGCTGGGCAATCGCGGCGCTGGCGGTGGCGGCGGTGGTGCTCAACGCCATCACCACCGGCGACCACCTGGTCAAGACCGTGTTCACCGAGACCTACTGGGCGGTGGCCGGCGTCGACCTGAGCCTGCTGGCCGGCGCGGCCATCGCAGGCTGGGCAGCGCGTCAGCTGGCACGGCGCGAACGAGGTGTGTTCAATGCAGCTGACGCCAAGGCCGAATCCACCGCAGAGAAAGAGCCTGCCCGGGTGGCACATGTCTGACGCGCTCTGGTTGACCGCAGCGGCGATCCTGACTTTCGTCGGAATGGGCTGGCTGGCGCTGGCGATGGAGTTGCACTGGGGGCAGGTCATGCACCGACCAGCGGAGGCGGCAACGCGTACCCGGCGATTGCTGCGCGTTCTGGGCACGGCTGCCCTTTCGCTGTCGCTGTTGGCCTGCCTGATGGCCGACCGGCCGTCCATGGCGGTGCTGGTGTGGGTGATGCTGCTGGCGGGCAGTGCAGTGGCCTTGGCCATGCTGCTGGCGCGCCGCCCTCAGGTCATGCGGGCTTTGTGGCCGCTTGCCTGATGTCTGCAATCGCGTCGAAGAACCTGTGTTTTTTTGGTTGGCCGTGCGTCTACACAGGTGTGTACATGAATTCGCTCCCAGCGCCTTGCCTTGACTGACAACATGCCATCCACCCCAACAGGAGGCCCCGACCATCCCACGCTGCTGACGCCCACTCTTCTGGTCGTCAGCCTGGCTCATGGGGGCCTCCTTTGGTGGGCCACTACCTCCATGAGCCAGCCGGTACAACCGGTGACCCTGCCGGTGATGATCGGCCAACTGGTCTCCCAGGCTCCGGTTACGGAGCCCGAGCCGCTGCCCACGCAGACAGAGCCGCCCAAGCCGCAGCCCACCCCAACCCAACGCCGCCCGGCCCCGGTGCCGCCAGCGCCCACGGCGCCGCCTTCGGAGCGGGCCGTGGCGGCACCACCCGCGGAGCCGCCTGCACCGCCCTCGTCCGAAGCTGCGGTGGCGGAAGTGGCCCCTGCGCCAACCCCGCCACCCGCCGCGCCTGCCCCGGTGGCGGCCGAACAGACCGTGCCGGTGATCCGCCCACGTTCCGACGCCGCGCACCTGAGCAACCCGGCACCGGTGTACCCCGCCGTTTCGCGCCGCCTGGGTGAACAGGGGCGCGTGCTGTTCGACGTCTACATCCTGCCCGACGGCACCGTGGGCGAAATCAAGCTCAAGCGCAGCAGCGGCTTCGCCCGGCTGGACGAAGCCGCGCTGGAGGCCGTGCGCCAGTGGCGCTACGTGCCCGCCAAGCGTGGCGACCAGCCCATTCCCTACTGGTATGTACAGCCGATCGACTTTGCGATGCGCTGACGCCAGACATTCTTTGATCAGGAGATAACCCCATGACAGAACCCACCGTTCTCACCACCAACCCCTACGGACTCGCCGCCCTCTGGGCACAAGGCGACCTTGTTATCAAGGCCGTGGCCATTTCGCTGCTGCTCATGTCCGTCGTTTCCTGGACAGTGATCGTGATGCGCACCTGGCGCGCAACGCGCCTGAACCGTGCTGCCGCATCTGCCACTGGGTTCTGGCACACGCACAGCTATGTCGAGGGTGTTGCTCTGCTGGAACAGCATGGCCCGGACAACCCGTTCCGCCACCTGGCGGCCGAAGCCCAGGCCGCGGTGGACCACCATGCATCCAACCAGGAAGACCTGCACGGCCAGATCAGCATGGCCGAGTGGCTGACCGAAAGCTTGCGAGGTGCCGTCGACGACAGCGCCGAGCGCATCGGCTCGGGCCTGGCCATCCTGGCCTCGGTGGGCTCCACCGCGCCCTTCGTGGGTCTGTTCGGCACCGTCTGGGGCATCTACCACGCCTTGGTGGGCATCGGAGTGAGCGGCCAGGCCAGCATCGACAAGGTGGCCGGCCCGGTGGGCGAAGCGCTGATCATGACGGCCTTCGGCTTGTTCGTCGCCATTCCTGCGGTGCTGGGCTACAACGCGCTCACACGCAACAACAAGGGACTGGTGAACAAGCTGAACCGCTTTGCCCGGCAGTTGCACGCCTACTTCCTGACCGGCTCGCCGGTGGCCAAGGGTGATGGCAAGGTGGTGCGGATGAAGCGCACGGCCTACGCCGCCGCTGCAGCACAGCAAGGAGCCTGAAATGATGAACCCCCACGCCCACATTCGTTCGCTGCCCCCCAAAGGGGCTTATGCCCTCCTTCGGGTGGCCGTGCGGAGGTCATGACATGGCTTTCGGCGGCAACTTGAACGACAACGACGAGGTGGTCAGCGACATCAACATGGTGCCGCTGATCGACGTGATGCTGGTGTTGCTGATCATTTTCATCATCACGGTGCCGGTGCTCACGCATACGGTGAAGCTGGACCTGCCCCGCGCGGACAACACCCCCAACCTGGTCAAGCCCGAAACGGTGAACCTGTCGGTCACGACCGATGGGGGCGTTTTCTGGAACGACCAGCAAGTGACGGACGAACAGTTGGCCCAGCGGCTGGAGGCTGCGGCCCGCGTTGACCCGCAGCCCGAGGTGTTCATTCGTGGGGACCGCAAGGTGGAGTACGAGCGCGTGGCGCAGGTGATGGCGACCGTGCAGCGCTCGGGCGTGCTCAAGCTCGGTTTTGTAACCCAGCCGGGGAACTGAGGCGACCCGTCTGATGCCGTTCACAACAGCATCAGATAACGCCTGAAATGGTCTTCAAAAAGGGGCGCCAAGACGGCTCCGAACACGACGGGTGCCAGGCTGTACCCCCCGCGCCGCAGCACCAGGCCCAACACGCCAAAGGCGATCATCAGCCACACATCGAACAGGGACCGCTGGTGGGCGTACACCCCGATCAGGCTGAGCATCAGGATCAGCGGCATCAGCACCTGCATCGGCACCCGCAGGATGTTCAGCCACAGCCCGACCAGCGGCACGTTCAGCACGAACAGCATCAGGTTGGCCATCACA
>JALORL010000265.1 GCA_025458915.1 Hydrogenophaga sp. | reverse complement strand
GCGACGTTCTGCTGGTACAGGGTGTGCAGCATGGCGTGGCCGGTGCGGTCTGCGGCGGCACAGGCGCGCTGCACGGGCTTTTCACCGTAGTTGGCGGTGTGGCCGCCGAAGGGACGCTGGTAGATGGTGCCATCGGGGTTGCGGTCGAACGGCATGCCGAAGTGTTCGAGCTCGTACACCACTTTCGGCGCTTCGCGGCACATGAACTCGATGGCGTCCTGGTCGCCCAGCCAGTCGGAGCCCTTGATGGTGTCGTAGAAGTGGTAGTGCCAGTTGTCTTCGCTCATGTTGCCCAGCGATGCGCCGATGCCCCCTTGGGCAGCCACGGTGTGTGAACGGGTGGGAAACACCTTGGACAGCACGGCCACCTTGAGGCCGGCACGGGCCAGTTGCAGCGAGGCGCGCATGCCGGAGCCGCCGGCACCGACGATGACGACGTCGAACTGACGCTTGGGGAGAGATGCGGTTGCGGTCATGGGATCAGAGTCTCCAGAGAACTTGCACGGCCCAGCCCAGGCAGGCCAGGAGCCAGACGATGGTGAAAACGTGCAGCACCAGGCGCACGGCGGCGGGCTTGACGTAGTCCATCCAGATGTCGCGCATGCCGACCCACACGTGGTAAGTCAGGGCGAGGAAGACGGCAAAGGTCAGTGCCTTCATCCACTGTGCCGCAAAGATGCCAGCCCAGCCTTCATACCCGATGGGCCCGCTGGAGAACAGCACCTGCGCCAGAACCACCAGCGTGAACAGGGCCATGAGGGCGGCGGTGATGCGCTGGGCCAGCCAGTCGCGCATGCCGTAGTGGGCGCCGGTGACGACGCGTTTGGAACCGTAGTTGACAGACATGTGGGGTAATCCTTGTGGTTCTGGATCGGGTCAGTACAGGCCGAACAGCTTGGCGCCGAGTACCACGGTCAGGCCGATGCTGAGTGCGAGCGTGACGATGGCGGACGACTTGCCGAACTGTTTGGTGACGGCATGGCGCGCATCCATGTACAGGTGCCGCACACCGGCAATCAGGTGGTGCAGATAGGCCCAGATGATGGCCAGGACCACCAGCTTGAACAGCCAGCCCGGGACGAATCCGAGTCCCACCGAGAAGGCCGCCGTGAATCGCTCGTACGACAGTTCCGACGACACGGAGGTGTCGAACAGCCAGACGATCAGGGGCAGCAGCAGGAACATGAGGGCACCGCTCACGCGGTGGAGGATCGACACCCAGCCCGCGGCCGGAAGGCGGTAGGTGGTGAGATCCTTGAAGGCGTTGATGTTGCGAAACTCGGGCCGCTTTCGGCTCAATTCGGTCATGGTGGGGCTTTCTTCGGGAGCGGACGGGGGAGGGGAAGGTGGGCTTGAGACGGAAGATGTGTAACTCGCTGGTAACTCCAGCCACAGGCACGCAAATTCTATTGCAATGCACCATTCCGGCCGCCAGCACAGGCTTGCGCCGACAAGCGCGTGGTGGATGGCGGAGGATCAGCTCAATTCGTTGCGGTAGTGGCGGTTTTCGGTGCGGTAGAGACCCCGGCGAAGCTCCATGGGCGTGTCGTTGTAGGTGTAGGCCACGCGCTCGACGCTCAGCAGCGGCAGCCCGCCTTGGATGCCCAACAAGGATGCCACATCTGGTGCGGCACTCACGGCCTTGAGCTTTTCAACCGCACGCACCATTCGGATACCAAACTGGGATTCGAACAGGGCGTACATGGGCCCTTTGTCGTCGGCCAGGGTTTCGAGGGTCAGGCCCTTGAATGCCGCGCCAGGCAGCCAGATGTCCTCGAGGATGGCTGGCGTGCCGGCGAAAGCCAGCACGCGGCGCACTTGCAGCACCGGATCACCGCTGCGAAGACCGAGCTGGCGTGCCACATCGGCGGTGGCCCGCTGCCGCCTGCATTCGATGATGCGCCGTTCGGCCGGGCCCTGGGCGTCAAGGTTGCCGCTGTCCGGCAGCAGTCGAAGGAACCGGTACTGGATGTGCTGCTCGGCATGGGTGGCCACAAAGGTGCCTTTGCCCTGACGGCGTACCAGAAGGTTGTCGGTCGCGAGCTCGTCGATGGCTTTGCGCACGGTGCCCTGGCTTACGCGGAAACGCGCAGCGAGGTCGAATTCGCTGGGAATCACGTCGCCCGGCTTCCACTCGCCCGACTGCAGGCTGCGCAGGATCAGTCCCTTGATCTGCTGGTAGAGCGGGCTGAATGCGGGAGCGCTTTCCGACCCGGAAGTGTGCGCCGGCCCGTTGGGGTTTCGCGATTCAGGCAGCGGTGTGTCGGACATGGTGTGGGGGGGTGCTGGCCATGTGGATGCGGCAGGCGGAAAGGCCATTGATGGCACGCAATCATATCTTATATAAGACATAAGACAAATTGACGTATCAGGGTTTCCGAGAGTACACTTGCCGCCTGTCCGTCGGGGCGCACAGGCTGTTCTGGCCGGCTCGATTGCCCCTCGAGACCCCTTTTTCATCGTCTCTTTCTAGTCCTTTTCTGGAGTTTTCACCATGAGCAAGAAGCCTGTTCGCGTTGCCGTCACCGGAGCCGCCGGTCAGATTGGTTACGCCCTGCTGTTCCGCATCGCATCGGGCGAAATGCTGGGCAAGGACCAGCCCGTGATCCTGCAGCTGCTGGAAATTCCGGACGAGAAGGCCCAGAACGCTCTGAAGGGCGTGATCATGGAACTGGAAGACTGCGCCTTCCCGCTGCTGGCTGGCATCGAAGCCCACAGCGACCCGATGACCGCCTTCAAGGACACCGACTACGCCCTGCTGGTCGGTGCCCGTCCCCGTGGCCCCGGCATGGAGCGTGCCGACCTGCTGGCCGCCAACGCCCAGATCTTCACCGCCCAGGGCAAGGCCCTGAACGCCGTGGCCTCGCGCAATGTGCGCGTGCTCGTGGTCGGCAACCCCGCCAACACCAATGCCTACATCGCCATGAAGTCGGCGCCTGATCTGCCGGCCAAGAACTTCACCGCCATGCTGCGCCTGGACCACAACCGCGCCGCTTCGCAGATCGCCGCCAAGATCGGCTGCCCCGTGGGCGACATCGAGAAACTGGCCGTGTGGGGCAACCACTCGCCCACCATGTACGCCGACTACCGTTTTGCCACCGTGAACGGCAAGTCGGTCAAGGACACCATCAACGACCACGACTGGAACGCCAACGTGTTCCTGCCCACCGTGGGCAAGCGTGGCGCGGCCATCATCGCCGCGCGTGGCCTGTCGTCGGCTGCCTCGGCCGCCAACGCCGCCATCGACCACATGCGCGACTGGGCCCTGGGCACCAACGGCAAGTGGGTCACCATGGGCATCCCGTCCAACGGCGA
>JALORL010000046.1 GCA_025458915.1 Hydrogenophaga sp. | reverse complement strand
GGCCCCGGCTCCCCATGTGATGTATGTGGACGACGACGAATCCATCGCATTCCTGGTGCGCCGCCTGCTGGAGCGCGACGGCTACCGGGTGAGCACCTACGCCAGCGCCCAGGCAGCGCTGGACGCATTGCGCATGGGCCCGCAGGACGTGGCCCTGTGCCTGACCGACTTCAACATGCCCGGCATGTCGGGCCTGAAGCTGGCGCGCGAACTCCGGGCCCTGTACCCGCAACTGCCGGTGGCCATTGCCTCTGGCTACATCAGCGAAGAACTGCGCCTTCAAGCGCCGGAGGCGGGAGTCACGGAGGTGATCTACAAGCCCGACACGGTGGAAGAGCTGTGCAGGGCCATCGAACGGCTGGTGGAGCGCTGAGGGGCCTCAGGGCTTCTGCTGCCCGCCGTGGCCACCATGCCCGCGGTGACCCGCCATGGCGTCCTTGCCGTGATCGGCCAGCTGGGCGTCGAACCACCGGTGCAGCGCCGCCACCAGCGCCGGATGCGTGGTGGTGTAGGCCAGCTCCGCGCCACCTGCGATGTCCTTGTAGGCGATGGCGATCTGTCCCGGGGCGGCGGCCTTGAGCTCGGCCAGGCCGGGCATGTCCTGCCCGTGAATGCGGCTGGGACCTGAGTAGTCGCCTTGGAGGAATTGCGCGCGGATTTCCTGCAGGTGCTGCCGCGTCAGCGTCACCTGCTCGGCGTCACCGGCCCGTTTGACCACCACCTGCTGAACACCGCCTTGCGCCGTCTTGGTGAAGATGTGGGTGGTGGCGGCCAGGCTGAAGGGCATGACCTCCTTGCCACGCTCGGCCACCTCCGCCTGCCGCTGCCCGGTTTGCGCATGCCCCGCGTGGGCGCCGTGGTGCATGCCGGCGTGGTGCATTCGCGAATGGTCCGTGGTCTGGGCACTGGCCGCTCCCGCTCCAAGCAGGAAGACCAGTGAGGCGAGCGGTGAAAGCAAGGTGAGGGTGCTGCTGGGCATGGGGTGGTCTCGGGCGGACTGGGTTCGATGCCCTGATTGTCGAAGCCGAACGGCCGTATGCATATGATCCGAATCACATGAATGCGCTGACGAAACCACCGGCCACTTTCCCCGAGAGCTTGCGCAAGCTGCTGACCTCCAGCTTGCTGGCCGCTTCGTCGGGTCTGGAACTGCGCAAGGGCGATGTGCTGTTCCGGCAGCGCCAGCGGCCCCGGTTTCTGGCTTTCGTGGTGGACGCAGAGATCGTGCTGGAGCGCACCGGGCAAGGGGGCGATCCGGTGGTGCTGCAGCGGGTCCGCCACGGCTTCGTGGCCGAGGCCAGCCTGCAGTCCGGCAGCTACCACTGCAATGCGGTGGTCACGTCGACAGGGAGCGCGATTGCCGTTCCGGTCGAACCCCTCAAGGCGGAACTCGCCACCGACAACGCCTTTGCCATGCGCTGGATTTCCATGCTCAATGCGGAAGTGCGCCGGCTGAGGGCGCAGAGCGAACGCCTGTCGATCCGGGGTGTCGGAGACCGCTTGCTGCACCTGGTTGAAACCGAGGGGGTCGATGGCGTTCTGCGCGTCGGATCGGGGCTCAAGTCGCTCGCCACCGAGCTGGCGGTCACCCATGAGGCGCTCTACAGGGCGGTGGCCTTGCTGGAAAAGCGCGGCGTCATGGCCCGCGAACCGGGGCGTCTGGTGGTGACCCCGAAGGCAGGGCGGCGGGAACCCGGTTAGCTTGCGCGCCAGGGGCGTTCTGCCACCCCGTTTCCGCACGCTTCAAGGTCCGGGCGCTTCAAGGCGACACCGAGGAATGGTGGTCCACGATCTGCCACCCGGGCTCCCCCAGGACATAGGCAAAGCTGAAACGCGCAGGCAGCGCGTGTGCCTGCCCGCCTGGAGCGGCCAGGTGCAGGGTGTAGGCACCGCTGCACAACGCCACACCGCCGAGCACCCGCGTGCGCGCCTGGCCCATCTCCACGTGGGGCCGGGGCAGGGTGGCGAAGGTGCGCTCGAAGTACGCGGCAATGGCGGCGGGGGTGTCCAGCAGCACCGGCGAGGTGGTGCCCCACAGAACGGCTTGCGGGTGGTACAGCGCCAGCAGACCGGGCAGGTCGGCCGCGTTGAAGGTGCTGGCCCAGCGTTGGCGTGCGGCTTCCACCGGTGTGGCGTCGGCCCCACACCACCGACCGCATCGACAGCGAAGCCATGTCGTACACCGCATTGAAGTAGCTCGGCGCTTCGTCCTCGTGGGCTGCGCCGGCCGCGTACAGCAGAGGCAGGTAGTGCTCCCAGGTGGGGTGGGCGTTGGCCGCGAGCGCGGCATTGCGCTGGAAGTCGCTTGGTCGAATTCGATCGTCCAGTCGTAGGCCTGGTCGGCGCCCACATGGCGCCGCATGGCACGCAGGTTGTGCACGATGTTGCCGCTGCCCACGATCAGCACGCCGCGCTCGCGCAGCGCGCGCAGCTGCCGACCCAGCGCTGCGTGTTCGGCGGGGGGCCGGTGGTAGTCCATGCCGAGCTGGATCACCGGGATGCTGGCGTCGGGAAACATGGGTTTGAGCACCGACCACGCGCCGTGGTCCAGACCCCATGCGTGGTCGTCCAGTCCCAGCGGCGCTTCGCTGCCGGGCTGCCGCAGCGCCTCGCTGAGGGCTTTGGCGGCTGCCGGGTCGCCGGGGGCGGGGTACTGCTGGTCGAACAGCTCCTGGGGAAAGCCGCCAAAGTCGTGGATGGTGCGCGGGTCCGCCATGGCGGTGAGCTGCCAGCCCTGCGTGAGCCAGTGGGCCGACACGCACAGAATCAGCCGCGGCCGCGCGATCCGCGCCAGCAACTGTTCGCCCAGGGCTTGCCAGCTGCGGCGGTACACGTTGTCGGTGATGGCGTTCATGGGGCTGCCGTGGCCCAGGAACAGCACCGGCATGCGCTCGGTGGGGGGCAGGGCAGTCAGCGCATCGAACGCGGTGGCGGGGGCAAGGGTTTGCATGGCATGGGGGCAATGGGTTGTCTTGCCGCCAGCATAGTGAAAATGGCGTTGGCCTGCTGGCGTGGCCCGCCGGTCGTTTCCCGTTCACGGTGCACCCTCGGGTTCGACGTGGCCCCTTCTTCCCCATCGAGTCCCCACCGCATGACCCCACAGAAGCAGACCTTCGGCCTTGCCGCCTTTCTCCTGCTGAGCTTCGCCACCGCCAGCCTGGGCAGCGTGGCCTCCATCAGCGCCGCCGGGTTCTACGCCGATCTGGTCCGGCCGGCCTGGGCACCGCCGGGCTGGCTGTTCGGGCCGGTGTGGACGGTGCTGTTCCTGCTGATGGCGGTGGCGGCCTGGCTGGTGTGGCGCCGCCACGGGGTTTCGGGTGCGCGGCTGGCGCTGGGCCTGTTCGTGGCGCAGCTGGTGGCCAATGCACTGTGGTCGTGGCTGTTCTTTGCCTGGCGGCTGGGCGGCCCGGCGTTGGCGGAGGTGTTGCTGCTGTGGGCACTGATCGCCGCCACGCTGGTGGCGTTCTGGCGCCTGCACCGGCTGGCGGGGTGGTTGCTGGTGCCCTACCTCGCCTGGGTGGGCTTTGCGGCGGTGCTCAACTTCGCCTTGTGGCGCCTGAACCCCGCGCTGCTGGGGTAGCCCACCCGCGCTGCGGTGGCGCACCCTTGCGATTGCGATGGCCATCCGGCAAGCGGCAGTCTTGGCCGCCGTGTCACCGAGCCCGGCCGCCCGTGGGCGCAACGGCGGCCCGGTGCCCCAAAAAGGGTCGAAAACGGTGAGCCGGGCGGTTCAAATCATGGCCCGGGACTTGCATGCCCTTCTCTGGCTTGATTTTCAATATGCAAAAAACGAAAAATAAGAGTCGAAAAATCGATTAGACAAGGGGGATTCGTCGGCACATCATCTTTCAAAAGCAACAGATTTTGAAAGTTACAGATGGACCTCACACTTTTCCCGCGCATCCGTCTGGGGCATTTCCCCACCCCGCTCGAGCCGATGGCCCGCCTCACGGCGTTGCTCGGCGGGCCCCGCCTCTGGGTCAAGCGCGATGACTGCACCGGACTCTCCACCGGCGGCAACAAGACGCGCAAGCTCGAATACCTCATGGCCGAAGCCATGGCCCAGCGCGCCGACACCGTGATCACCCAGGGAGCCACGCAGTCCAACCACGCCCGCCAGACGGCCGCCGCCGCAGCCAAGCTGGGCATGAAGTGCCACGTTCTGCTGGAAGACCGCACCGGCAGCACCGACCCGGACTACACCGACAACGGCAACGTGCTGCTGGACCGCCTGCACGGCGCCACGGTGGAGCGGCGCCCCGGTGGTGCCGACATGCAGCGCGAAATGGAGCAGGTGGCCGAGCGCATGCGCGCCGACGGGCTGCGGCCCTACGTGATCCCCGGTGGCGGCTCCACCCCGGTGGGGGCGCTGGGCTACGCGAATGCGGCACTTGAGCTGGTGGCGCAGGCGGCTGCCCAGGGCATGAAGATCGACTACCTGGTGCATGCCACGGGCAGCTCGGGCACCCAGGCGGGCTTGGTGGCCGGTCTGCATGCCATCAACAGCGACATCCGGCTGTTGGGCATCGGTGTGCGTGCGCCGCGGGAAAAACAGGA
The DNA here is from genome assembly GCA_025458915.1 of Hydrogenophaga sp. Classification (GTDB taxonomy): domain Bacteria; phylum Pseudomonadota; class Gammaproteobacteria; order Burkholderiales; family Burkholderiaceae_C; genus Hydrogenophaga. The sequence continues at coordinate 10,360 of JALORL010000046.1, read as the reverse complement.
AACCATGGTGTATGACCTGGCCTGCCGCACCGCCGAACACATGGGCATGCGGGGTGGGGTGCCACGCGAGTCGGTGGTGGCCAACTGCGACTACGTGGGCGCGGGGTATGGGCTGCCGACACCGGGCATGCTCGAAGCGGTGGAACTGCTGGCCCGCACGGAAGGCTTGCTGCTGGACCCGGTTTATTCGGGCAAGGGCATGGCAGGTTTGATCGATCTGATCCGCAAGGGCCACTTCCAGCCGAAGCACAACGTGGTGTTCCTGCACACCGGCGGATCGGTTGCCCTGTTCGGCTACGGCGCGGCGTTTGGTCTCAAGGCCAGTCAGCTTGGGTGATTGGCTGCCACCGGGAACGGCGCAGCGGATCGGGTTGAGGTTTTGTTCATGGTTCATCAATAGGAGAAATCGAAATGCAGAAATCCACCGTTCGCACGCTGCTGCGCTGTTCCCTTGTGGCCGGTGCGGCCGCCGTCCTGGCGACCACCGCGCATGCGCAGACGACGCTGCGCCTGTCTACCTATGTGAACGAGGTGGACATTCGCTATGAGGGCTTCAAGAAGTTCGCCGAGCTGGTGAACACCAAGACCGCGGGCCGGGTCAAGTTGGAGATCTTCGGTTCCTCCACGCTGCACGGCTGGAGCGAGGGCGTGGACGCCATGCTGGGTGGCGTGTCCGACATCAGCTGGGTGTCGGCCGACAAGCGGCTGCCCTGCTATCGGGTCACCTCGCTCTACCCGATGGCCGTGGACATGAAAAAGCAGATCGAGCTGGACGCCGCCTATGCCGCGCTGATTGCCCCCGAAGCCACCAAGGCGGGCCTGGTGCCACTCATCAACTCGAACTATTCCTACGACCAGGAGTGGTGGTTCAAGAACCCCAACACCGACCTGGCCAAGCTCGACGGCAAGCTGGTGCGCTCCATTGGCCCGATGGTGTCGATGATGATCGAGACCTGGGGCGGCAAGCCGGTGTTCATCGCGCCCAAGGAAGTGTTCCAGTCGGCCGAGCGCGGCGTGGTGGACGGCATCAACATGGGTGTCGCCACCTACAGCGCGTGGAAGCTCTGGGGCGTGATGCCGCACATGGTCCAGTCCAACCTGTTCTACGGCAACATCCAGTACATGATCAGCAAGCGCAAGTTCGACGCGCTGTCTCCGGCCGACCAGAAGGCGCTGCAGGCGGCCGCGACCGAATCCGAGGTGTGGCTCAAGCCGCGCTACGAGGCCTGGGTCGACCAGAGCATGGCCGATGCGGTGAAGCAGGGCGGCACGGTGACCAAGATCACCGCCGAGAAGCGCAAGGCCCTGCTCGACAGCGTGGTGGGCAAGTGGACGGGCGAGGTGGATGCCGGTTGCGGGCCTGAACTGGCCGGCAAGGTGCGGACCTTGTTCAAGCAGCACTCGCTCTGAAGCCGTCCATGCTGGCAAGCATCGAACGTGGCCTGGAGCGGCTGGCCCTGTGGCTGGCCGCTGCAGGGGCCCTCATCATCGTGGTGCAAACGGTCTGGATTTCCTACGGCGTTTTCATGCGTTACGTCATGGGCAAGCCCGACGGCACGGTGACAGAAGCCACCGCCTTGCTGCTGTTCCCGGCCGCCTTGCTCGGGCTGGCGTTTGCCCTGCGGGAAGACGCCTACCCCAAGGTGTCGTTCCTGATCGATGCGCTGGGGCCACGCGGCCAGCAGATCCTCACGGCGGTCAACCTCGTGCTCATGATTCTGGTGGGCATTTTCTTCTCCATTGCCGGGGTGGACGCCACCATCCGCGCCTACGGGTCTGGCACAGCATCCGAGATCCTGCTGTGGCCGCGTTACCTGTTCTGGGCGCCTGGCGCCCTTGCACTGGTGGTGTTCACGGTGTACGCCTGTGTGCGCCTGGCGTCGGTGTTGTCCCGCCCGCCGCAACCCGCTCCCCAACAACAGTAGAGGTTCTCTCATGGAGTGGTACCACGTCGGACTGGGGCTGTTGACGCTGCTGGTCGTCTTCATCGGGATCGGTTTGCCCATCCCCTTTGCGCTGGCATTGGCCTCCATGCCATTCCTGCTGCACATCCAGGGATGGTCCACCGCCCTGGTGAGCACGGAGCTGAAGCTGTGGGGGGTGTGGATCGACTATGTGTTGCTGGCCGTGCCGCTGTTCGTGTTTCTGGGCGAACTGATCGGGCGGTCCAACATCGGGGCCAATCTCTACCAGCTCATGCACCGGGGGGTGCGGGTGAAGGGGTCTGCGGCCTACGGCAGCATCGCGGCCTGCGCCGGCTTCGGTGCGGTGTGCGGCTCGTCGATGGTGGGTTCGCTCACGATTGGCGGCGTGGCCCTGCCCGAGATGACCAAGCTCGGCTACAACAAGCGCCTGTCCAGCGGGGTGCTGGCCGCCGGCGGCACCCTCAGCGTTCTGATTCCGCCCAGCCTGATCCTGCTGTTCTACGGCATCGTCACCGACACCTCGATCGGCGAGCTGTTCATCGCCGGTGTCATCCCCGGCCTGCTGCTGGCCTTTCTGTTTGCCGTCACGGTGTTCATCTGGGGGCGCATGTACCCGAGCCATATACCGGGCGCAGACAACGCACCACGGCCCTCGGTGCGCGAATTCCTGATCGCGTTCGGCCCGGTTTTTCTCATCGGACTGGTCATTACGGTTTCGATCTACGCCGGCATTGCCACCCCCACGGAAGCGGCCGCCGTGGCGGCGCTGCTGACCACGATCCTGGCATTTGCCGTGGGTGGCCTCACTCTGCGGGGCTTCAGCGAAGCCCTGTTGGCCACCATGCGCACCATGGGCTACCTGGGGCTGCTGCTGTCGGCGGGCATCCTGTTCGGCTTCGTGCTCACCTACTACCGGGTGCCGCAGGAGGTGAGTGAACTGTTCCTGTCCTACAACCTGAGTCCTGTCATGGTGCTGGCCATGGTGATCGTGTTCTACGTCATCCTGGGCATGTTCCTGGAACCGGTGTCGATGACCTTCATCACGCTGCCCACCATCTACCCGCTGATGCAGGCCGCGGGCTACGACCTGATCTGGTTCGGCATCGTCTACACCATCACCATGGAGATCGCGGTGCTCACACCGCCGGTGGGCCTGAACCTGTACGTGATCCAGGGCATCAGCCGGGGCACCATTCCCATCGGCGATGTGATCAAGGGTTGCCTGCCGTTCCTGGCCTGCATGGTGGCATTGATCGCCATGGTGATTGCCGCGCCGGAGATCGCGCTGTGGCTGCCTTCGGTCATGAAATGACGGCTGACGCGATGGCATCGGAACCCTTGAACGTGGCACGGGCGGGCAGCGGCGATGCGCTGGTGCTGGTGCATGGGTATCTGGGTGGGTCCAGCCAGTGGGCTGCCGAGCTGCAGGCACTGGGCTCGCGGTTCGACGTGATCGCGCCCGACCTGCCGGGCTTCGGCGACAGCAGCCACCTGGTGTCGCCCGACCGCATCGAAGGCCACGCCCGGGCGGTGCTGGAAACCCTGGACCGGCTGGGCGTACAGCGCTTTCACCTGTTGGGGCATTCCATGGGCGGGATGATCGTGCAGGAAATGGTTCGCCTGGCCCCGCGGCGTGTCAGCCGCCTGGTGCTCTACGCCACCGGCCCGCTGGGCATGCTGCCCGGCCGGTTCGAAACCATGGCACGGTCGCGCGAGCGGCTGGCGCAAGACGGAGTGGACGCCACCGCGCGGCGCATCAGCGCCACCTGGCTGCTGCACCGGGAGGCTTCACCCCACGCGCAAGCGCTCGGCGACCTCGCTGCGCAGGCCAGCCCGCAGGCGGCCGAAGCGGGGCTCTGGGCCATGGAGCGCTGGGATGGCAGAGACCAACTGCCGCACATCACCCAACCCACGCTCATCGTCTGGGGCGACCAGGACCGCAGCTACCAGTGGCCACAGATTGAAACGCTGTGGCGGCAGATTCCGGGCGCTTCGCTGGCGGTGCTGCCGCATTGCGCGCACGCGTTGCATCTTGAGTATCCCGAAGCCTTCCACCGTCTGTTGCTGGACTTCCTTCTCGGACCCGGCAACCGGCCGAAACCACCCCGTGCGCCCGGTTCGAACTGGCATGTCGCGGTGTGATTCCAGCGCTGCCTACACTGGTGTCTCCCGAACACAGCGCGTTGGAGTCCCCATGGAATTGAAGTGGCTGGATGACTATCTGGCATTGATCGAGACCGGTTCCTTTTCGGCCGCGGCGGAGAAGCGCCATGTGTCGCAGCCCGCGTTCTCGCGTCGCATCCAGCAGCTGGAAGACTGGCTGGGCGTGGCGCTGATCGACCGTTCGCGCAAACCGCTTCGCTTCACGCCCCTGGCTGCGCAGCACGAAGCGGCGTTTCGCAGTCTGGCCACCCACATCTATGAATTCCAGGCCACGCTGCGGTCCGACGCCAACCAGACGCCGGGCCTCGTCATGGCCGCCCAGCACAGCCTGGCCGCCTGGTACCTGCCCACGTTCCTGGAGGAGCTTCGGTTGCTGATGCCGGACCAGCGGTTCCGCATCCGCTCGGAGAACCGGGACGAGAGTGTTGCGCTGCTCGCGCGCGGCCATGCGGACATTCTGCTGACCTACGAAACACGGCAGACGAAGACCGACATTCCACCCCAACTGGCCACGGCCTGCACCCTGGGCGACGACGCGCTGGTGCTGGTGGCCAGCGCCAGGCTGTGCGCCTCGCAGGACTTCCTGCAGCCCGATCGGCCCCTGCCCTTGCTGTGCTTTCCGCCGGAGAGCTTCTTTGGCCAGGCCATCCGCACCCATGCCCTGCCCGAACTGATGCAGGCGCGGCTGGTAACCATTCAGTGCGTGAGCGAGTTCAGCCTGGGATTGCGCGAAATGGCGCTGCTGCACCAGGGCGCCGCATGGCTGCCGCGAAACCTGATTGCCCAGGACCTGCAGCAGGGCACCTTGCAGCAGCTGGAATCGGTCGGCAGCGCCGTGCCGTTGATGATCGTGGCCTATTTCGCGCGGCGCGGCAGCGATGCCGTGCAGAACCTGGTGTCGCAGTTTCTGGCCAGCCGCAGCGCCGCGCAGACCCCTTCGGCGGCGGGCTCGGCGTGAGACGTTCGGCGCGGTGGCATGAAGGGGCACATGGCGGAATCTGAAGCCGGTCCACCGGCTGCGGCACCGCAGCCGGCATGGCACCCACTGACCTGGTTTGGCCGTGGCCGGGCGCTGTTGCCGGGCATCCTGGTGTGCGGCGTGATCGCGCTGGCCTCCAGTTTCCTCTCGGAGCACTACGGAGGCCCGCTGCTGCTGTATGCGCTGCTCATCGGCCTGTCGCTGCACTTTCTGCATGGCAATCCGCAGGCCAAGGTGGGGGTGGACTTCTGTGGGCGAACGGTGTTGCGCATCGGTGTGGCCCTGCTGGGTGCGCGCATCACCTTCGAACAGGTGAACCAGCTCGGGGTTCAGGTGGGCGTGCTGATCGTGCTGTCGCTGCTGCTCACCATTCTGGTGGGGGTGTGGTGGGCCCGCCTGCTGGGGCGCACCCGCGAAGAGGGTGTGCTCTCCGGTGGGGCGGTGGCCATCTGCGGCGCCTCGGCCGCGCTGGCCATTTCGGCGGTGTTGCCCCAGACCAAGGCCAACGAACGCTTCACGCTGCTGGCCGTGGTGTCGGTCACGGTGCTCTCCACCGTGGCCATGATCCTGTACCCGCTGCTGATCCAGTGGCTGCAGCTCTCGCCGGTGGCCGCCGGTGTGTTCCTGGGCGGCACCATCCACGACGTGGCGCAGGTGGTGGCCGCCGGCCTGCTGCTGGGCCCGGAGGTGGCCGACAGCGCCACCGTGGTCAAGCTGTTCCGGGTGATGCTGCTCATGCCGGTGGTGATGGCCATTTCCTTCCTGTACCGCAACCACCACACGCTCGACGAAGGCAAGACCACCATGCCGCTGGTGCCGGGCTTCCTGCTCGGCTTCGTGGTGCTGATGCTGCTGTCCTCCACCGGCATGATTCCCGCAGCGGCGGTGCAGGGTGCCACCGATCTGTCGCGCGGCTGCCTGGTGCTGGCGATTGCGGCCGTGGGCATCAAGACCAGCATCGAGGAGCTGTTGCAACTGGGCTGGAAGCCGCTGCTGCTGTTCGTGGCCGAGACGCTGTTCATCGGCGCGGTGGTGCTGGGGGCGGTGCTGGTGATGGCGCTGTAGCGGACCATTTGCGCCTCCACCGGCTTGTTCGCCCGGCGGGAAAACCCCGTGGCATGTGTCGTGCCCGGGGATGGCCGATGGAGCGGCGGCGAGGCAGGGTCGCAGCGGCCCGGGCGAGCCGACCCACCACCGACGTGGTGCGCCGCGCCCGTTCAGGCTGCTGCGGTCTGCCCGCCGGGCCCGGTCTGCCCGGTCTGCACCGGCAGTACGAATTCGGCGATGGCACCACCGCCGGGCGCATCCAGCAGGGCAAGGCGTCCCCCGTGCTGCTCGACAATGGCCCGCGAAATCGACAGGCCCAGGCCCATGCCATCCGGTTTGGTGCTGAAGAAGGCGGTGCCGATGCGCGGCCGGTTTTCCAGCGAAATGCCATGGCCCTGGTCCTGCACACGAAACACCGCACGCCCGTCCTCGCGCACGAGGGTGAGGCGGATGCGTCCGCCCGCGTGGGGCACCATTGCCTGCAGGGCGTTGCGCAGCAGATTGAGCAACACCTGGGAAAGCTGCACGCTGTCGCCCATCAACTCGATGGCCTCGGAGCCCAGCGCGCACTCCAGCCGGATGCCGGCTTGTCGGGCTTCATCGCGAACAATGTCCAGCACCTCGTCGGCCACGCGCTGCAGGCACACCCGCTCGCGCCGCTCCTCGCCGGGTTTGACGAATCCACGGATGCTTTTGAGGACGCGGCTTGCCCGCTGGGTGTCCTTCTCGATGTCGCGCAGCAGCGACCCCAGGCCCGCCGGGGCCTGCGCGTGCTGCTGGAGCATGTGGCGAGCCATCTGGGTGTTCGTCAGGATGGCGGCCAGCGGCTGGTTGAGTTCATGCGCCATCGACGACGACATTTCGCTCATGCTGCGGCGGCGGTCCAGGTGCGCTATCTGGTTCATCAACCGGGTCGACTCTTCGTGCCGCGCACGCTTGGCCGCGTTGTCCAGCTCGTTCCGGCGCGCCCGGTCAAGGTACACGCCCAGAAAGCCGACGGTTCCCAGCACCGAGGCAAACAGACCGACCAGGGCGGTGGCCACTCCGTCCAGGCCCCGCACCACCGCATCGGGCTCGCTGACCCCGGCAACCACGGCCACGCCGCGCAGAAGCAGGACGGTCGCCCCCAGGGCATGCACCGCCATCAGCGCATAACCGCTGCGCGAATTCTCCTGGCGTCCGAACTGCCACGAAAGACGGGCAATGGCTGCGAACAGGCTGGCGTACACCGCCATGCTCAGGACAAACCGAAGCTCGGCCCAGCCCAGCCCCAACCGAATGAACTCGAATACCGCCACGAACAGCATGGGGGCCAGCCACAGCCAGCGGGGCACTGGCGCAAGCCCCAGTTCCTGGCGCAGGGCAAGAATCTTGATCTGAAGCGCCAGGGCAATGAGGCCGTTGGCCAGTGGGTACGACACCCACGCCGGAACATGGGCCCGTGCGGCCACCATCAGCAACGCGATTCCAAACAGCACACCACCGCCCAGCCACATGTGGGTGGAGCGCGAGCGGCCTGCAGCCAGGACCACCCAGGCCATGAGCGGCATGACCAGGTACAGCAGTCCGACCAGCGCGTACGCGGTGGGGATGTCCAGCCAGTTCACACCCGGCTTTCGACCTGTGACACCGCCTCGACCAGCTCCAGCAGGGAGCCCACGCCCATTTTTTCCATGACGCGGGCGCGGTGCACCTTGATGGTCTTGAGGCTGCAGTCGAAATGCTCGGCAATCTCCTTGTTCATCAGGCCCTTGACGACCATCTGGCACACATCGCGTTCGCGCGGCGTGAGCAGTTCGTAGCGCAGGCGGGCATCCACTTCGTCGCGGTAGTTCGCCAGCCGTTCGCGGTCCAGGGCCATCGCTCGGTAGATCGCGCGCAGCAGGTCGTCCATGTTGAACGGCTTGAGCAGGAAATGGCAGGCTCCTGCCGTGAGGGCGTCGATGATTTCCTGCGGTTCGCTCTCGCCCGACATGAAGACCATGGGCGTGTGGCGCCCCAGCCTGGCCATGTCTTTCTGCAGTTGAAGCCCTGTGTAGCCGGGCATGCGCATGTCCAGCAGCAGCACGGCCGGCGCCACCGGCAGCGAATTCTTCAGAAACTCCTGCGGACCGGCATGGGCCTCCACCTCGAACCCCATGTAGGTCAGCATGCGCGCCAGCGAGTTGCGCACGGAAGGATCGTCGTCCACCACGTACACATGGCCCTTGCCGGGCGGTGGTGAGGGGTCTGGCTTCTCGGTCATCGGGCCTGGGTGGGTGGGGTCATTGAAACGTGCGGTGCCAGCAAGCTGCCCACGGCAAAGCGGCGAGCCGCATGGTCACAGCGCTGCAGGTGCATAGGGTCGCGCATCCCGGCATCGGCAAATCCACAAAAAGTACCCCATAGGACCGCCAGATCACCGGTTTCCCGGGGTGGCGGCAACCGGTCCGCCAGGGTCAATGGCCCTGGGGCCAACTGCATTTCGGTACCGATCAACCGAACTACATGGTGTTCCGTTCGCCTCCTGGAGTCGTTCGGACCCGGCGTCCCGCCAGCAGAAACGATGCATTTCACGAGGAGAATTCCATGCTTTCCAGTCACCTGAGCGTGCGCAAGCGGCTCTATTTCGGCTTCGGCCTGATCCTGGCCATTCTGGTGGTCCTCACCGTGGTGGCGATTGCCAAGGTGCAGGCCATCAATGCGGCCCTGCAGGCCGTCAGCCAGGAACATGCGGCCATCCAGCGCTACGCCATCAACTTCCGGGGCTCGGCACACGACCGCGCCATCGCCGTGCGGGACGTGGTGCTGAGCTCCACGCCCGAGCAACGGCAGGCCGAGGTGGCCACCATCGAACAGCTGGCCCGTTTCTATGCCGAGTCGGCGGGGCCTCTGGAACAGTTGCTGAAGACTTCGTCGAACGCGGCCGAGCTGCGGGTGCTGTATGGCGCCATCCAGTCCATCGAAAGCCAGGCCGTGGCCACCTCCAAGGCCATCGTGTCCAAGATCGAGGCCGGCGACGCCGAGGGCGCACAGCGGCAGTTGTGGAACGAGGCCAAGCCGCAGTACGTGGCCTGGCTGGCCGCTGTCAACAAGTTGATCGACTTCGAGGAAGCGCGCATCCAGTCGGAGAATGCCATCGCGATGGGCGAGGCCGGCAGTTTTCTGTCTATGATGCTGGCGGCACTGGGTGTTGCCCTGGCCTGTGGCGTCGCCCTGGCCTGGTCCATTCCCCGCAGCATCGTGCGCGAGCTGGGTGCCGAGCCCAGAGAGCTTGGCATGGTGGCCCAGCGGGTTTCCCAGGGCGACCTGAGCCCCGTGGCCGGTGCTGCCGCCGCGCCAGCGGGCAGTGTGCTGGCGTCCCTGGGTGCCATGCAGACCAACCTGGCGCAGGTGGTTGGCCAGGTTCGTCAGGCTTCCGACTCGATCGCCACGGGTTCGACCGAAATTGCCGTGGGCAATGCCGATCTGTCCAACCGCACCGAACAGCAGGCGTCCAACCTTCAGCAAACCGCCTCGTCCATGGCCCAGATGAACACCACGGTGCAAGGCAATGCCGACACCGCGCAGCAGGCCTCCCAACTGGCGATGTCGGCCAGCGCTGCCGCCGAGAAGGGAGGGCTTGTGGTGAGCCAGGTGGTCTCCACCATGGACGACATCTCCGACAGCTCGCGCAAGATCTCGGACATCATCGGCGTGATCGACGGCATCGCCTTCCAGACCAACATCCTGGCAGCGCAGTGCCGAGGCCGCCAAGGAAATCAAGGAGCTGATCGGCACCAGCGTCGACAAGGTGCATGCGGGCACCCGTCTGGTGAGCGAAGCCGGCACGACCATGGAGGACATCGTCAACCAGGTGCGCCGTGTGTCCGACCTGATCAGCGAAATCAGCGCATCGACCATCGAGCAGACGGCCGGCATCGGGCAGGTCAGCGAATCGGTGAACCAGCTGGACCAGACAACGCAGCAGAACGCCGCTCTGGTGGAGCAGAGTGCCGCTGCTGCCGCCAGCCTGCAGCAACAGGCGAGCCGGTTGTCGGATGTGGTGAGGGTGTTTCAACTGGCCGAGCACTGAAACGCTCTGCCGGGCCGCAGCAGCCGGGGCCAGCACGCTTTTCAGCGCGCTGGCCCCGCGTTGGGTTCAATGGCCCGGTGGGGCAGGTCGGAGCAGCATGGATGTCTTTCGCAAAGGAAGTCGGACAGGCTGCTCCGGCCTTTTGGCTGTCCGCCACTGCGCCCCACCGCCCTGTGTTGCCAGCGCGACCGC
>JALORL010000264.1 GCA_025458915.1 Hydrogenophaga sp. | reverse complement strand
GCCCGGATGAAGACGCGCTGGCCGGCAGCGCGACCGGATTGGCAAAGGTCGGAGAAGCGGATGAATTGCATGGGGGGCCTTGAGAGGGGCAGGGACAGGATCGGGGGCCGGCAGCATCTGCCAGCGAAGGGGGACCCGCATTGTAGAAAACCGGCGCCGGGCATTTGCCGGGCTGGCGCGGTTCAGCGCGGCCAGCGCAGCGTGAAGCGCGTGGTCATGGGCGGCTCGGGGGTGTCGCGCTCCAGCGCCGCGCCCAGTTGCTGCGCAATGCGCTCCACCAGCCGCAGGCCCAGGCCGAGACCGCTGGTGTCCGACGGCGGCAACGCACCCGACCCCTCGGAAGCGCCGGGCGTTGCACCGCCGGCCTCGCGCCGCTGCCCGTCGTCGCTCACCGATACGCCTTGCGCCGCGCCGTCGCGCCACACCGCCACCGCCACCTGGGTGCCTGGCGGCGTGTGACGCAGCGCGTTTTCGATCAGGTTGCGCAGCGCCAGCTCCACCAGCAGGCGTGGCCCGGCCACCGTCACGGCTTGCTCGGGCTGGTTCAAAGACAACTCCTGCCCGCGCTCGAACGCCAGCTGGGCGTGGTCGGAAATGAGGCGGGCGGCCACATCGCCCAGGTCCACCGGTGCGACCGCAGCGCGGCCTTCGCCCTGCTGGGCGCGCGCCAGGTCCAGCAGTTGGGCCAGGATGTGCCCGGCGCGCAGCGCCTCGTGCTCCAGCCCCTGCAACCGCTCGGCGCTGGGTTCGTCGCGCGCGGCCCGTGCCTGCAGCGCCAGCGCGGTCAGCGGCGTGCGCAATTCGTGCGCCACGTCGGACGCAAACTCGCGCTCGCGCCGGGCGCGCGTTTTCAGGCTGTCCACCAGCGTGTTGATGGCCTGCACGATGCTGGAGAACTCGCGGAAGCGGTGGCGTTCGTCCAGCCGCTGGCCGGCCAGGCTGTCGAGCGCCGCCACCTCCAGCGACAACCGGTCCAGCGGCCGCAGCCCGGTGCGGATGGCCCACCACAGCAGCAGCGCCACCAGCGGCAGCACGAACAGCGCCGGGCTGGCCAGGTGCAGCGCCATGTCCTGCCCGAGGTCGATGCGGTGCGCCATGTTCATCAGCACCGCCACGCGTTCCGGCCCGAAGCGCCCTTGGCGCTCCGCCACGAACACCCGCCAGGGCTCGGGCCCGGTCGGGCCGGCCAGCTCGGTGTCCGAAAAACCGGCGGACAGCTCCGCCCCCGCCGGCAGCAGCGGAGCCACCCCATGCGTGTCGCTGACCAGCCTGCCGTTTACCCAGTGCAGCACGGCAACGTCCTGCACATAGGATTCGACGCGCTCCACCGGCACCGGCTGCGCAGCGGGGCGGGTGCGCGGCGTGCTCACCAGCCACAGCCGCGCCACCGACACCAGCTGCCCGTCGGCCACCTCGCCGGCCTCGTGGTGCCCGGTGGTCCAGGCCACGGCGAACATGGTGCTCCACACCACCACCAGGGCGCCGATCACCCAGCCCCAGAGGTAGCGCCACAGCGCCGGCTGGCGCGCCACGGGAGCCTTCACGCGGCCCGCCCCTGCGCGGTGTCGTCGCGCGGCACGAAGTAGCCCACACCGCGCACGGTCTTGATCAGGTGTTCGCCGAGCTTGCGGCGCAGGTGGTGCACATGCACCTCGATGGCGTTGCTCTCCAGCGCCTCGCCAAAGCCATACAGCGCCGACTCCAGCCGCGCCTTGGACAGCACCTGCGGCTTGGCCTGCAGCAGGGTCAGCAGCAGCGCGAATTCCTTGGCGCCCAGCGTCACCGGCTCACCGGCGCGCAGCACCGTGTGCGCGGCCGGGTCCAGCACCAGCTCGCCGTGTTCGATCACCGGCCGGCTGCGGCCACCGGCGCGGCGCAGCATGGCGCGCAGGCGGGCCAGCACCTCGTTGGCATCAAACGGTTTGACGATGTAATCGTCGGCGCCGCTGTCCAGGCCGCTGATGCGGTCGCTCACGCCGTCGCGCGCGGTCATGATCAGCACCGGCATGTCGGGTCGGGGGCAGGGCGGGGCGCTCGCGGGCCGTTCCCCGAGCCGGCGCAGCCGCGCCAGCAGGTCCAGGCCTTCACCATCGGGCAGGCCGAGGTCGAGCAGCATCACGTCGAACGGCTCCACCGCCAGCGCCGTCCAGGCACTGGCCACCGTGCCGCACACATCCACCGCATAGCCCGCCGCCCGCAGCGACGCAGCCAGCCCGGCGGCAATGCCGGCATCGTCTTCCACCACCAGGGCACGCATGGGCAGGGGCTCCAAAGTTGAATGCGATCGGGAACGGTCATTATCTGGCGCGGCCTTAGGCGAACCTTAAGACCCTAGGTGCACAGCGGGCGTGCCCGCTTAAGGCCGGCATAAGCCGTGGCGCGTGCAATGCCATCGCCATGTCCCTGCCTCGCCTCGCTCCTGCCAGCCTGTCACCGCGCCCATCCGCGGGCACATGGGCAAAGCCTTCCGCCCTTCCCGGTGCCATCGGTGCAGTCTTGCGCCCCCTGTGGCAACCCATGCTCGCCGTGCTGCTGGTGCTGTGGCTGTCACGACTGGGCCTTGCCGTCTGGCTGGCGCCGCGCATCGCGGAAGCCAATGCCTGGCCGCACCTGCTGCTGCAGGGCCTGCGGTTCGACGGCGTGTGGCTGGGCCTGGTGTGGGCGCTTCCGGCGGCCATCACGCCGTGGGTGGCGCTGCACCCGGCAACGTGGCGGGCCTGGGTTCATGTCCTGCGCTGGTACGGCGGTGCCGGCGTGCTGGGCGTGGTGTTCATGGAGCTGTCCACCCCGGCCTTCATCGCGCAGTACGACAGCCGCCCCAACTATTTGTTCGTGGAGTACCTGGGCCATGTGAACGAGGTGGCAGGCACCCTGCTCAAGGACCAGTGGCCGTCCCTGCTGGTGGCGGCGCTGCTGCTGCCGACGGTGGCGTGGCTGTACGCCCGGTGGACGCGGCCCGGGTCTTCCGCTGTCCGCTGGAAGCTGCCACAGGCGCTGGCGCTCTCTGCGCTGCTGTTCGCCGCGCTGGCCCTGGCCGGGCGCGGCACGCTGGGCCACCGGCCGGCGAATCCGGCGCTGGCCGCAGCCACAGCCGATCACCTGGTGAACGAGCTGCCTCTGGGCTCGGCCTACACCCTGCTTTACGCCCTGCCTGCCAGCTTCGGCCTTCACCGACCCGGCCGTGCCGCTGCGCCACCACCAGGCCAGCCTGCACCCAAGCCCCCAGCCTCGCAACCTGGTGATCGTGCTGGAAGAAAGCCTGGGCGCCGAGTTTGTCGGCGCGCTCGGCGGCCTGCCGCTCACGCCCAACCTCGACCGCCTGGCCAGCGAAGGTCTGTGGTTCGAGAACCTGTACGCCACCGGCACGCGCTCGGTGCGAGGCATTGAAGCGGTGGTGGCGGGCTATCCGCCCACCTCGTCGGTGAGCACGGTGAAGCTGGCGAAGTCGCAGCGCGGCTTCTTCACGCTCGCCAGCTTCCTGAAGGAACACGGCTACACCTCCACCTTCTTCTACGGTGGCGAATCGCACTTCGACAACATGCGCAGCTTCTTCATGGGCAACGGTTTCGACCGCGTGCTGGACCAGAAGGACATGCCACCCGACGCCTTCGTGGGC
>JALORL010000263.1 GCA_025458915.1 Hydrogenophaga sp. | reverse complement strand
CAACGCTGCGTTTGGCAGCAACCTGGACCCGTTCAACCCGCGCGTGCCCCGCGATCCGCAGTTTGACCGGCTGTTCACCCGCATCGTGATGGCGGCGCCTGCGCCCATCGGGCTCGGGCAGGGCGAACCGGGCAGGGCCTGAAGCGCCGCTGATTTGCACCGCCGATCCTTGCCGCAGAGGCGGGATACTTCCCGGAATGGTGCGATCCGGGACGACAATGAAAACCATGAATCGCCGAGACGCCCTGCTTGGGTTGCTCACCCTGCCCACACTGGGCGGCTTGGGTGCCTGCGCGTTGTTCTCAGCCGGGCCGTTTACCGACTTCCACGTTTCGGCCAACGGCAGCGACGACAGCGGAGACGGATCGTCTGAGCGGCCATGGCGCCAGATCGCCCATGCCTTGCAGACCATTCCCGCCGTGGTGATGAGTGCGCGCATTCTGGTGGGCGCCGGGGACTATGCCGGGGGCTTGCGTATCCGGCGCGGGATCGTCATCCAGGGCACGGGCCCGGAGCAGGTGCGCTTGCGGGCCCCGGCACCGAGTGAACCGGTGGTCGACATTCAAGGGCCGGGCCTGAGTGTGCGTCTAGAAGGTGTTCTGCTCGACGGCCAGAACAACCGCAACGGCGGCCTGATGGCACGCAACGCCGGGCTGCGCCTGTTGGGCGTGCATGTGCTTCAGCCCCTCTCGTGCGGCATTTGGGTGGAGGATTGCCCGCTGTTTTCGTTGGAGGCGTGCCGCGTCAGCACCGGCGACCTGTACCCGGTGTGGACCGACCTGGGCTTGAACCTTGTGCGTTCCCAGGGCAACGTGACCGGGTTCGTGGGCGGTGACCGCATCGACCACGTGATCAACATCATCGGCGGCGCCGTGGTGATTGACGGCGCGCAGATCACGGGCTCGCCCATCTGGTGGGCCGACGGCATCCGCATCCAGTCGGCGGCCGACGTGACGGTGCGGCGGTCCAGCATTGTTCGGCCGCCTGGCGGTGAGGTGCCGCCCGATGGCCGGGTGCACAACACACCGTATGCCGGTGTGGAGGTGGCTGCGTCTCGGCATGGGGGTCGGCAGGTGGTGCTGGAGGATGTGCGCATTGCCGGGTTCGACGTTGGCGTCGGCGTGAACCTGGAGGGCAATGCGATCCGGTTGCGCCGGGTGTCTGTGGATTCCGCGCGTGAGAGCTGCGTCCGCGTGATCCACCCCGTCGGGGAGCGGGCGCCGGTGATTGATCTGGGTCGTGTCGGCGACCCTGGCGGCAACCGCTTCGGGCAGGACGCTCCATACGCCCTGTACCACCAGGCTGCATTCGATGTGAGCGCCCACGGCAACGACTGGGGCGTTGCGGAAGCCGATGTGGAGAGTCGCATCCACGACCGCCTGGACGATCCTCGCCTGGGCAGGGTGCTGCGCTGATGGGCCATTAGCGTTGGCTGGCGCCCCATCCATCAACCCGCCGCTCCGTTCCCCCCGGCACCGCTTTGGCTCCACCACCACCCGTGCGCTCATCCGTGCCCCCTGATCCACCGAGCTGGGACGCCCCGACTGCCGACCGCACCCCCTGGGTGAGGCTGGCGCTGGCGCTTTCACTCGGCGCTGCGGTGTCGCTGGGCATCACGCGCTTTGCCTATGGTCTGCTGCTGCCGCCGATGCGCGAAGACCTGGGCTGGAGCTACACGCTGGCCGGCGCCATGAACACCTTCAACGCGGTCGGCTACCTCATCGGCGCCCTGGCCACGCCCTGGCTGATGCGGCGCAGTTCGCCGGCCGCCCTGCTGCTGGGCGGCTCCCTGCTGGCATCGGTGTTCATGGGCCTCAGCGGCTTCTTCACGGCAGCAGGCCCGCTGCTGGCGCAGCGCCTGCTGGCCGGGGTGGCCAGCGCCTTCGTGTTCATTGCCGGCGGCCTGCTGGCGGCGCGCCTGGGGGCCCGGCAGCCGCAGCGGGCCGGTTTCCTCATGGGGCTGTATTACGGCGGCACCGGTCTGGGCATCGTGGTGTCTGCGCTGGGTGTGCCCTGGGCGCTGGAAGCCGCTGCAGCACGGCCGCACGGCTGGGCCTGGGCCTGGTGGGGGCTGGCGGCGGCATGCCTGCTGGCCACGGCGGGCATGGTGTGGCCGGCGCGCGTGCTGGCCCGGGCCGACGGGCAGCAGCCGGCGCAGGCCAGTGCGGCGGCCGCGAACCGGCCGTTCCGGCTGCGCGAATTTGCCTTTGCACTGGCCGCTTACGGGGGCTTCGGGGTGGGCTACATCGGCTACATGACCTTCGTGGTTGCCCTGCTGCGCGAGCAGGGTGCCAGTACCGGCGCCATCACGGTGTTCTACGCGCTGCTGGGGGTGGCCGTGATGGCATCGTCGCGCCTTTGGGCCGGCCTGCTGGACCGGTACCGCAATGGCCAGGCGCTGGCGCGGCTCAATGCCCTGCTGGGCGTGGCGGCCATCGTGCCGGCCCTCACCGCCTGGTGGCCTCTGCTGCTGGCTTCCGGCCTGCTGTTTGGTGCGGTGTTCCTGTCGGTGGTGGCGTCCACCACCGCGCTGGTGCGCCACAACCTGCCGCCGTCGCAATGGGCGGCCGGCATCAGTGCCTTCACCACCGTGTTCGCCGCCGGCCAGATTGTGGGCCCCACGGTGGTCGGCTTCATTGCCGATGGCCCGGGCGGACTGCAGCGCGGGCTGGTGTTTTCCGCGCTGGCGCTCTGGGTGGGGGCGGCGCTGGCGCTGAAGCAGCGGGCGCTGTGAAGCGTTGACCGGCCTGTGGCGGTACCCTGGCACAGCGCTAGGGCCGCGCTGGGGGGTGGACGATCCGGTGGTGCGGAAATTGGACCTGTCCAGAGCGAGGCTGCAGGGGTATCGTCCGGGTCCATTCGGGAGGACGCAAGGCGCGTCGCGCCCATTCAATCCCCCTCCTTTGCGGAACTCCGAGCCATGGCCCTGGGACAGTTTGCCTACGCCAACAACAGCAACCGCTTCCTGGCGGCCGCCCCGCTGGCCGACCAGCCCTTTGCCGTGGCCGGCGTGCCGTTTGATGGCGTGGTCACCAACCGGCCTGGCGCGCGTTTCGGGCCGCAGGCCATCCGCGTCGCCAGCCTGATGCTGTGCGACGGCATCCACCCGGTGTTCAACGTGTCGCCGCTGGCGCACCTGGGCGACGCGCTCGACATGCGCCTGCCCAATGCCTCCCCGCTGCCCGAGGTGCGCCGCCACATCGAGGCGCAGGCGGCAGCGCTTATGGCCAAGCACCACTGCGTGTTCCTTGGGGGCGACCATTCCATCACGCTGTCGCTGCTGCGGGCGGCCAAGGCGCAGTACGGCAACGGCGAACCGCTGGCCTGCGTGCACTTCGACGCCCACTGC
>JALORL010000262.1 GCA_025458915.1 Hydrogenophaga sp. | reverse complement strand
CGACACGCCGGCGCGCAAGCTCAGCCTGATCAGCGCGTACTTCCCCAGTGGTTCGTCGGGCGAGGAGCGGCAGCAGGCCAAGTACCGTTTCCTCGACGCTATCTACCCGCATCTCATGGCCCTCAAGGGCGAGCGCGAATTTGTCCTGTGCGGCGACGTCAACATTGCGCACCAGGCGATCGACCTCAAGAACTGGCGCAGCAACCAGAAGAACAGCGGCTTCCTGCCCGAAGAGCGCGCCTGGATGACGAAGCTGCTTACCGAGGGCGGGCTGATGGATGTGTACCGCCGGCTGCAGCCCGACACCACCGACGCCTGCTACACCTGGTGGAGCAACCGTGGCCAGGCCTACGCCAACAACGTGGGCTGGCGCCTGGACTACCACCTGGCCACGCCGGCGATGGCGGCACTGGCGCGCACCGAAGCGATTTACAAGGGCGAGAAGTTCAGCGACCACGCGCCCATCACCATCGCGTACGACTTCCAGCTCTGAGCGGTCGCCACCGGGGCGCAGGGCGCTGTGCGGTCCGCTGGCTGCCAACCGGCCGCGTTACAGGTCTTCCCGGGCCTCGATCAGCAGGCGCTCCACCCGCGAACCACCCACCGCCACCAGCGCGCGGATGCGCAGCGCACGGCCGCTCTCCAGCCGAACGCGGCAGTGGTAGTCCAGGCCATCGGTCTGGCCAGGGCTGTGGCTGGGCACGCGGCGCTGCCACTGCAGGCGGCCGTCCAACTCCAGCTTGAGTTCGTGCCAGGGGTCGGGGTGGTCCTGCGGCGTGCGCACCAACAGGGTCACGTCGAGGTCGAACAGGCGGTGGCGGTCCAGCGAACCGGGAATGTCCAGCACGGCCACCGTCTGGCTGCCGGCGTCACGGCGCCAGATTTCGGGCCGGGGGGCCTCGTGTTGCGTCATGCCGCCAGCAGGACCTTCAGTTCGCCGGACGCCACCAGACGCTCCAGATCTTCGGCGCCACCCACCAGCGTGCCACGCACGAACACCATGGGGAAGGTGGGCCAGCCGGCCCACATCTTGAGCGCATTGCGGCGGCGCCATTGCGACAGGTAGCTGCCGTACTCGAGGTACTGGTATGGCACGCCTGCCCGCGCCAGTGCTTTGCGGGCCCGGGCCACGAAGGGGTTGCCTGCCATGCCCAGCACCACCACGGCGTGGTGGGCAACGGCTTGCTGCACCTCCCCGAGCAGGTCCTGGTGGAGCTGGGCCACCTGGGAACGAATGGCGGGGTGGATGTGTTGTGCGTCGAGCACGGGTCGGTTCATGGGACTTCCTTGCAGGGGGTTCCCGACTGTAGTGCCATCGGGAAAACCGCAGGGTTCGGCGTGGTGCTTCGGGATAATTCGCGGTTTCCGCCGAACCATTGCCCGACCCAACGGCCAGCCGCCACCATGCTGAAGTACCTCACCATTCCTGTCACGGCCTTTGCCCAGAACTGCTCCATCGTCTGGTGCGATCAAACGCTGGACGCTGCCATCATCGATCCCGGCGGCGACCTGGACCGGCTGCTCGCCGAGGTCACGCGCTTGCAGCTCAACCTCAAGGCCATCTGGCTCACCCACGCGCACATTGACCACGCGGGCGGCACCGCCGAACTCGCGGAAAAACTGGACCTGCCCATCATCGGCCCGCACCCGGGCGACCAGTTCTGGATCGACGGCCTGCCGCAGCAGAGTGCGATGTTCGGCTTTCCGCCCGCCGGCCATTTCACGCCCACGCGCTGGCTGGCCGATGGCGACACGGTGCAGATCGGCAACAGCACGCTCAACGTGCGCCACTGCCCGGGCCACACACCCGGTCACGTGGTGTTCCATTCGCCCGAGGCGCAGCGCG
Organism: Hydrogenophaga sp.; assembly: GCA_025458915.1. Lineage (GTDB taxonomy): Bacteria > Pseudomonadota > Gammaproteobacteria > Burkholderiales > Burkholderiaceae_C > Hydrogenophaga. The sequence goes on along the minus strand of JALORL010000262.1, from coordinate 1,506 downwards.
CGTTCGTGGGCGACGTGCTGTTTGCCGGCAGCATCGGCCGCACCGACTTTCCGCAGGGCAACCACGCGCAGCTCATCAGCAGCATCCAGCAGCGGCTGTGGCCCATGGGGGACGACACGGTGTTCATTCCCGGCCACGGGCCGGAGAGCACATTTGGCGAAGAGCGTCGCTTCAATCCCTACGTGAAGGGCTGAAGCCGCAGCGGGGTGGCGTCAGCCGCGCCGCGCCTGCTCGTACAGCCCCTGCACCTTCGGCACATTGGCCTCCAGTTCGCGGATGCGGTTGGGGCCGCTGGGGTGGGTGGACAGGAACGCAGGGCCGGCGCCCGCACCGGCCTGGGTCATCTTCTGCCACAGGCTCACGCTGGCGCGCGGCTGGAAGGCCGAGCGGGCGGCCAGCTCCAGGCCCACCAGGTCGGCTTCGGATTCATCCTGCCGGCTGAACTTGAGCGTGAGCAGTTGTGCGCCCAGGTCGGCCGCCACATTGCCCAGGTCGCCCAGGCCGAGCAGTTGCGCGCCCAGCCGCAGACCCAGGCTGGTGGCGCTGCTCTTGGCCACGCGTTCGCGGGCATGTTCGCGCAGCGCATGGGCCATTTCGTGGCCCATGATCATGGCGGTCTCGTCGTCGCTGAGCTGCAGCTTGTCCAGGATGCCGGTGTAGAAGGCGATCTTGCCGCCGGGCATGCAGAAGGCGTTGATCTGGTCGCTCTGGATCAGGTTGACGGCCCACTTCCAGTCCCGCGCGCGTGGGTTCCAGGCGTGGGTGTGCGGAATGATGCGTCGGGCAATGCCCTGCAGCCGTTGCACCTGCGGGTGGCTGGCAGGCAGCAGCACGCGCTGGCTTTGCGCCTCCTGCATGACCTGCAGATATTGCTCGTTCGCGATGGATTCGAGCTGTTCGGCCGGCACCAGATTGCGCAGCCGGGACGACTGGCCCACATCCACCTGGGCGGCGGCTGGCCATGCGGCGCTTGCGGCCGCCGCAGCCCCGGCCAGCACGAAGGCACGGCGCGCCTGCCAGCGTGGCGCTCGCCCGTCGTTGGCGGCGGGCGATGACTTGAGATCGCACAGAAAACACATGGCGCCATGATAGGGTGCCGCTGCCCGCAGGTGGGCACAATGGCGCCATGTCCCCACCCAATTCCAGCGCTGTTGCCGGCGCTTCCGGCAACGCCTCTGCTGACAGCGCCGATGCGGTGCCCGGCAGCGCACCGGTCCGCCCCCCGTGGCGCGAGACCTTGCGTTCCCTGTGGGACCGGCGCGTGGCCGCGATGCTGTTCCTGGGCTTCACGGCGGGCCTGCCGATCCTGCTGATCTTTTCCTCGTTGTCCCTGTGGCTGGTGGAGGCCGGGGTGGAGCGCAAGGCGGTCACCTTCTTCAGCTGGGCCGCGCTGGGTTATTCGTTCAAATTCATCTGGGCCCCGCTGGTGGACCGGCTGCCCCTGCCGCTCCTGACGCGCTGGCTGGGGCGGCGGCGCTCGTACCTGCTGCTGGCGCAACTGGGCGT
>JALORL010000261.1 GCA_025458915.1 Hydrogenophaga sp. | reverse complement strand
GGCGCGTGGCTTTGGGATGAATGAACATGGAGAAGCGCCTTTTTCAAGGCTCCACGAGCGTGAGCTTGGCGATGCCGATGGCCGAGGCCGACTCCACCAACAATTTGGACTGCTCCACCAGGCTGGCAATCGTCTTCTCCATCACCGGGCGCCCGGCCGAGCCCTTGATGATGGCGCGGTCAAACGGCGCGGGAATGGCTTCGGCGCCTTTCACCGATGCCGCCACTTGCGCAGTGGTCTTTTCGGCGAGTGCCGCGTTCTTGGCGGCCACCAGGTCGCGCACGCCCGGGCCCTGCAGCAGGCTGCCGTCGCGCCGCTGGTACTGCCCCAGCCACACGTTTTGGATGCCTTTGGCGTTGGTCACCGCGTCGCGGTGCGTGTTGTCGGAGAAGCAGGAGTGCTCGTCTTCCTGGTCCTGCGAATTCAGCGCCACTTCCATGCGCTCACCGGCCAGCTCGCCGCGCGAGAGCGAGCCCATGCCCACGATCATCTTGCGCACCGACTCGCGGCCGCCCTGCTCGAAGCGGGCGCGGTAGTTTTTCTTGCCCGGCTCCCAGGCGCGGGTGACCTTGGCCAGGTCGTCCACCAGCAACTGGGTGGCCACGGTCAGGTACTGCGCGCGGCGTTCGGCGTTCTGGCCCTTGCCGACCACATAGTCCTCAAAAGGGCGGTTGCCCGGGGCGGTTTCGCTCAGGTCCTGGCCCCACAGCAAGAACTCGATGGCGTGCCAACCGGCGCTGATGTTCTCTTCACCGCCGCGCTCGTTGAAGGCGATCAGATTGGCCTTGGTGATCTTGAGTTTGGGGTTGTTCACCATGCCCGCCTTGGGTTTGCCTTCCACGTAGTCCACATAAGCCTCGTCCAGCGGCCAGGCGTTGATCTGGCCCTCGGGGCCGTTGTCGTCGTCGATCGGGCCGCCGTAGAAGCGGAAAGCCTCGGTCTGGCCGTAGTACTCGCGGGCATCCAACCAGGCCTTGCGGGCCTTGTTCAGGCCATCGGCGGTGGGGGTCTTGACGAACTCGGCGATCACGGCCTGCATGTCTTTGGCGGCTGCCAGGCTATCGGCGTAGTTGGCGTGCACCAGGGCGGCGTAGTGCTGGGCCACCGCTTTGGGCGTCACCGCGGTTGCGGTTGCGGCGACAGGGGTGGCGGTCTGCGCGTGGGCGGGCAGGCTGGCCAGGGTAGCGGCCGAGGTCAGGGCGGCAATCGCCAGGGTGAGGGCTCGCAGTTGCATGGGAATCCTTTTAGAAGAATATGAATGAAGAGCAGAGAGTAAAAATGTAAATGAGAATGATTCTATATCAACTATTTTGAGCGACGCACGCCCGTTTTCGTAAGAGTTGATCTGCGTCAACCAACGGTTTTCAGGTCTTTCCTCCACCAGCACTATCCCTGTCTGGGTCGCTATGGAAGAGCGGTTGGACATCATCTTTTTCGCGTATGCAGTCGGTGCTGTGTCTTTCCAATTCGTGACACTCGGGGCCCATAGGTCAGCCCGAGCACCACGCAAGTAGCCGCTGCGGTGAGAAACCCCACCCACTCAACGAATCCGACGCTCCAGCTGGATGAGAGCGCACGCGCCCATAGCGATACAACGAGCAGGCCGACACCCAAGGATCGCAGCCCCCAGCGGAGCCAAGTGGGAAGGGCATCGGACCAGAATCGGTGTTGGTGCCGGTCCATGGCGAACGCCAGCGACGCAAAACCGACCAATGAGAGAACGAAGCTCTGCAACATCGTCATGAAGTCGCCTCCACAGATTCAGCGGTCTCGCCGCCTCGGTTCGCCTTTGTCGGTCGCTGAACCAAAGCCGGGACATCCGACCGCCATCGGCGCTGCAGAAGGGTCCGTGTCAAAGAAGCGAACACCGCGCCCAGCGCCAGCATGCTGAGGTCGAAACCGGCAAACACCCAGTCCCCAGCGGGAAGGCTGGCCGCAAGGTGCCGGTCGGTGGTGAGGGCATTGAGCAGCGGCAGCAGACCAAAGGCCAGGGCGGCCAGGCCGCTTTGTTCGATCCAGGCCCGTTGTGTGGGGCGCAGGCTGGCGTGCAACAGCAGGGCCAGCCATGTGAGGAACAGCACATGAACCTCCCAGGCGGCCCGGCCGGACATGTCCGTCGGCAGCAGCCGGTTGGCCCAGAAGTAGGCGGCAACGGCCACCGGCAGGCCGATGAGGGTGGCGACGTTGAGCTTGTCGACCAGGCGCAGGCCCGCGTGTGGTGCTGCACGGGATTTTTCTATCTTCTGGCGTCGCTTGACGCTCCAGAGCACCAGGCCGGTGGCGATCATGGACGCGCCCAGCAGGCCGGAAAGCACGTACAAGGCCCGCAGGGCCGGGCCGGCAAACAGCCCTTCATGCAGGCCCAGCATCAGGTCGCGGAAGCCGCGCGGGCCGCTCTGCTGGGCGGATTGTTCGGCCAGCAGCTCGCCGGTGACGCCGTCGAACACCAGCGTGGCGGCATGGCGCGTGGGTGTGGCCGCATAGTCGCCGTTGACCACGATGCGGGCGTGCGCGTCGTTCGGGTGCTGGATGTCCAGCGATGCGATGGCCGCACCGCCCCAGCGGGCCTGCGCCTGCGCCCCCACGGTGTCCAGGGCCACCATGGGGGCCGGCTGGCCGCTGCGTTCGGTGACCGCCGGGGGCCGGAACACCTCGTCTTCAAACGCCTTGCGACCGGCCTCGCCGGTGCCGTACCAGGCCGCGATGATCAGCGGCATGTAGGTGAACATCAGAAAGATGAGCCCGGACCAGGTGATCATGAACTGGAACGGCAGGCTGACCACGCTGACCACGTTGTGCGCATCCAGCCAGGAGCGCTGGCCCTTGCCGGGCCGGAAGGTAAAGAAGTCGGCGAAGATTTTCTTGTGCACGATCACACCGGTGATCAGGGCCACGAACATGAACATCGTGGCCACGCCGACGATCCACTCGCCCGCCACGCGGGGCAGGTAGTGCAGCTGCCAGTGCATGCGGTAGAGCGTCTGGCCGCCGGCGGTCTCGCGGGCCTTCACGGGTGCGCCGGTCTGCGCGTCGATGGCCTGTTCCTGCCATTCCTGATCAGGAAGCTTCCACCAGACCGTCAGGTTGGGCATGTTGCGGTTGATAGGGAAATCGATCCACCAGCCCTCGGCCCCAGCGGGTGCAAGGGTTTTGAGGGCGGTTTCACCCACCCGCGCGAGGTCGCGCAAATCGCCACCGGTGGATGCGGCGGGCAGCTCGGGCTGCATCCAGCGGTCGATCTCCGTGTCCACGTAGCCTGCCGTGCCGGTGATGAACATGAAGTACAGCACCCAGCCCAGCAGCAGCCCGACCCAGGTGTGCAGCCACGACATGGACTGGCGGAAGAAGTCTTTCATGGGT
>JALORL010000260.1 GCA_025458915.1 Hydrogenophaga sp. | reverse complement strand
GGCGGTAGAGAGGTCACGGGCGTCCAGAGTGGTGGAACCGCATCCAGTATGGGCCCGACACCGCCTCAAATGCAATGCCGGAGCCGAAGGGCCGGGGCAAGTGCGGGGGAATTTGGCACACGAACCCTTCCCGAGGTGGCCAATGCCCGGAGATCTTCAATGTTCGCGCAGCTTGGCGCGCAGGCGGGCAATCGACTGGCTGTGCAGCTGGCAGATGCGCGATTCGGTCACGCCGAGCACGGCGGCAATTTCCTTCAGGTTCATGTCGTGTTCGTAGTACATGGACATGATCTGCTGTTCGCGTTCGGGCAGGTTCTGGATGGCGCCCACCAGGGCCTTGCGCATACGCTGGTCCTGCAGCACGGACGACGGGTCGGCCTCGGTTTCGCCCATGTGGCGGTCCAGGAAACCTTCTTCGTCATCGCCGTGGCCGCTGATGTCTTCCAGGTACACCAGCTGGGTGCCACGCACCTTGGCCAGCAGCTGCTGGTAATCGGCCAGGGTCATGCCCAGTTCGGTGGCGATCTCGGACTCCATGGGTGCGCGGTGCAGCTTCTGCTGCAGCCGGTGCACGGCCTGTTCGATGTCCTTCTGGCTCTTGCGCGAACCGCGGCTCATCCAGTCGCCGTCGCGCAGCTCGTCGATCATGGCGCCACGAATGCGCTGGCTGGCAAAGGTCTCGAACTGCACGCCCTGCGTGGGCTCGAAGCGAGCAATCGCTTCGGTCAGACCGATCATGCCGACCTGGATCAGGTCGTCGAGCTCCACACTCGCCGGCAGCTTGGCGATCATGTGGTGGGCCAGGCGGCGCACCAACGGGCTGTATTTCTTCAGCTGGTCGTCCCGGTTCAGGGTGCCTTTGGCGGTGTACATGGAAATCAGCTCCAGAGAGGGTGAGCGGCCTGCTGCCAGCCGTTGCCCATGACGTCGAACGCTGTGGCGCGGCCAGGCACCAGGGCGCCGGCGGGCCGGACCTGGCGCGACAGCGTGCTCACCGGCACGCGCTGCGCCCAGGTGGACTCGGGCCAGTGGTCCACGGCCAGACCCAGGTGGCGCTGGGCGCATTCGGTGACGGTGCGCACGACCTGCTGCACGGGCAGGCGGCTGGGCGGGTCGGTGCCGTCCAACGGGACCAGCACCGGCGACAGGCCGGCGCCATGCAGCACCTTGACCGCCCCATAGGCGTCGATGGTGGCCTGCGGCTGGGACAGCACGGGCACCAGGGCACGGCCGCTGATGCCGCCCAGGATGCCTGCCAGGTCGAACGGTGTGGCGAACAGCAACAGCGTGACGCCAGAGGCGAACGGTGCAAACAGGCGCGAGAGCGCGGCATCTGCACCGCCGGTCTGGGCAGTCAGACGCAGGGACTGCAGACCACGCGCAGCCGGCATCACCAGCCACTCGCCGTCGTCTGCAGGGCGCTCCAGGCCGCTGATGGAAGGGTCCTGCAGCACGCGTTGCAGCCCCAGGGGAGAACCGTCGTTCGGTTGCGCGGCGGCGGGCTCAAAGGCGGTACCGTCGAGGATCACCACCGGGTCGCCCAGGTCGGTGAGGCGGCTGGCCATCTTGCACAGCACCTCGTAGGCGAGGGCGGGCTGGGCCGGGCTGGCCAGCGGCATCAGGCTGGGGCCGTGGCCCAGCGACGCGCTGCGCAGGCCGGCGGCCTGGTCGAAACCGATGTCAAACATGGGCGCCTCCGAGCGGGGCACCCCCGAGGTCGATGCCGCGGGTGGAGATTTGCGAGAAGTACATGCCGAGGTCGGACGACATCGGGTCGTAGGCCGACTTGCCCTGACTGCCCATGGACATGCGCACCAGGGCCGCCGCGTCGGGGGCCTGCCAGTCTTCGGGCACGCGCTGGCCGTTGGCCACCCCGCGCAGCACCACCTGGTGGCGGATCAGCGTGTCGATCGCCGGGCCAAGCTTGACAGCTTCGTCCACCTTGGAGAGCACCACCCCGTGCAGCGAGCGCGACTTGAATGTGGTGAGCACGTCGTCCAGCGTGTCGCCGTGCGCGCCAGCGTTGAGCACCAGCGCCTTTTTCACGTTGGGCACGTCGAGCATGTCGAGCATGTCCTGGATGCGCTGGTCCCGCTGGCCCAGACCGGCGGTGTCGACGATGACCAGGCGCTTGTTCGACAGCAGGTTGAGCAGGTCGGTGAGCGCGGCGCGGTCGTGCGCGAGGTGGGCGGCCACGCCCATGAGCTTGCCGTAGGCGCGCAGCTGCTCGTAGCCAGACACCCGATAGCTGTCCAGCGTGATCAGACCCACGCTGCTCGCACCATACTGCTTCACGCACTGGGCGGCGAGCTTGGCTGCGGTGGTGGTCTTGCCCACACCGGTGGCGCCGATCAGCGAAACCACGCCGCCTTCGTCGCACAGTCCGTGGCCGGGTGCGGCCACCTTCAGGTTGCGGGTGATCACGTCCATGACCCAGCGCACGGCCTCGGCGGGGCGGGCGTCGGCCGACACGCGCTCCAGCACGGCGCGCGCCATGGCGGGCGAGTAGCCCGAGCGGATCAGCTTGAGCATGAGGTTGGACTGGATCGGGTTCTGCTTGGAAGAACCCAGCCAGGCCAGTGTGTTGAAACGCTCCTCGATCATGTCCTTGAGGGCGTTGAGCTCCACCTGCATGCGCCCGCCTTGCGGCTCGGCCACGGGCTGCTGCAGCTGGGCGGCCAGGTTGGGCGCAGCGGAGTCTTCCCAGCGCGGCGCGGCGTCGCGGGTGCGGATGGGGGAAGGCACCGACTGGGCCAGGGCCGGCGCCGCCGCGGCCGGGCGCTGCGGTGCGTTGAAGCGCTGCACCGGAACTTCGATCGGTTGGGCTTGCACCTGGGGCCGGGTCTGGATCGGTGCGGGCATGGCAGCGGGCGCCGCCAGGACCGGGTCGCTGACCCCGGTGAGGGCCTCACGGCGCTTGCGCAGCATGCGTTCGCGCACATAGTCCTGGAACGACAGGGTGCTCATGGACATGGCTTCCGTGTCGGTCAGCACCGAATCGGGCGCAGCGGCTGGCGGGCGGCGGTCGGCGCTCCGGTCGGCCATGCGCTCACCAGCACGGTCGGCAGCGCGTTCGGCCAGCGGGCGCCGGGTGGAACTGCTGCTGGCGGCTTCGGACTGCGCCGCAGCGGCCAGGCCACCCAGGCTTTCTTCGGCCGCCGCCATCACTTCGAAACCGTGGTCGGTGTGGCGGGTGGAGAGAATGACGGCGCTGTCACCCAGGGCATGGCGGGCCTTGGCCATGGCTTCGCGCGAGGTGGAGGCGGTGAATCGCTGGATGTTCATGATGTCATTTCTCCAAGAATCGGGCCGATGCGGATCAGGTGGGTTTCAGGGATTTCGCTGTGGGCGAGCACCTGC
>JALORL010000006.1 GCA_025458915.1 Hydrogenophaga sp. | reverse complement strand
GTTCCCACGGCCTGCGCATCGTCTTGCAGGCGCACGCTTTCCACGCGGGCAACCTCCACGCTGGGCATCGATGCGCCACCCGCCCCCCTCGCGGCAACCGGAGTCGGGGCACTGGCAGCGGGTGCGCGGGCTGCCGGGCTGCCGACCGCGGCCACAGCAGGAGCCCCGCGGTTCTGTATCCACCAGGCCCCCGCGGTTGCCAGAGCAATGCCGGCGACCGCCAGCGCAACGATCAAAGGTTTCTGGGCCATGACTTCGGTGGGTTGGATCAACAGTGACCGAATCGTCGCAAAACGACCAACGGGGCTAAGCGATCGAGATGTAGGGTCGGGCCCAGGGCCCAACAGCCAGCTGAAACAGTACAGGGTTGAGCGGGCCCTAGCCCGGAACGCCCCGATTGGCCAGCGCGTCCGCGCGCTCGTTGCCGGGATCGCCGGCATGTCCCTTCACCCAGTGCCATTCGATCTGGTGCACGCCTCCATGCACCAGGGCGTCCAGCCGCTGCCAGAGGTCCGCATTCTTGACCGGTTGCTTTGAGGCGGTTTTCCATCCCTTGGTCTTCCAGCCATGGATCCATTCGGTGATGCCCTTGCGCACGTACTCGCTGTCGAGGTACAGCGCCACATGGCAAGGCCGCTTGAGCGCGCGCAGTGCCTCGATCACGGCCATCAGTTCCATGCGGTTGTTGGTGGTCACGCGCTCGCCGCCCCACAGTTCCTTCTCAAACTCGCCAGAGCGCAGGTAAACGCCCCAGCCGCCGGGACCGGGATTGCCCTTGCAGGCCCCGTCGGTGTAGATCACCACCTGATTCAAAACACGATCTCCTGATCAAGGGAAAGAATGGGGATGTACCAGGCGCGGCTGGCGGTGCAGGCACCGTCAAGCCGCGCATCTGCCACTCAACGCACCGACACCGACCGGCTGTTCACAGCCGGCACCGGAGCCGTGGCACTGGCGCGTCGGGGTTTCCAGGCGGGGCCCAGCAGCTTCATGCCACGCACCTTCTTGACCGCCACCACAAAATAGACAGCACCCAGCACCGGCCACCAGCGCGCGCCCCAGCCGTCGAGCCAAGCCATGCGCTGCAACCATTTCTCGGTGCGCACCGCCGGCCTGTAACAGCCGTACCGGTCGGACTCTACTTCAAAGCTCAGCAGGCGCAGCCAGTCGCGCAGACGCCACGGACCGATGAAGTCACCCACCTCCGGCAGGTACAGCTCCGAAGCGCCGAAAGCGGACACGCCCACCCGACTGGCCACATGCCCACGACCCTGGCGAAATCCCCACAGGCTCGCCGGATTCAGCCCCGAGATCACCACCCGTCCTTCCGGAACCAGCACCCGCTCCACTTCGCGCAGCACGTGGTGCGGGTCGGCGCTCATTTCCAGGGTGTGGGGCAGCACCACGAGATCCAGACTGGCGGGCGGAAATGGCAGAGCCGCAGAGTCGGTGTAGAGCGCCACGGCCGGGCGCATGCTCGCCCCGGGTACACGCCCGCTGGCGAGCGACAGTGCGGCCTCTTCTTCAGGAAGCGCCAGCCAGCGGTGCGGCATGCGGTTCGCCCGCAATGCATCCACTTCGGGCAAGCCCAGTTGCAAGGCATTGAAGCCAAAGAGGTCGGTGACCGCAAGGTCGAACTGCGCCTGCTCCCACGCGAGCAGGTACTGACCTGGGGGGGTCTGGAGCCATTCCGGCAGACCTATAATTTCCGAGGACATTTCGGGGCGCAGCACATCCTGCCCGCGCCCCGCTCCCGACCAGGAGCCAATCAGGCGCAAACTTGGTGGAGCGAACTCTACACGTCCTCCCAAGTCCCCCCAAAAGGCCAGGCACCCGAATGGAACTCATCCCGCTACCCGCCTTTTCCGACAACTACATCTGGCTGCTCCACCACAAACGCCGGGTGTTGGTCGTGGATCCGGGAGAGGCTGCCGGCGTGCTCGGCTGGCTGGACCAGCATGGTGCCGTTCTCGACACCATCCTCATCACCCACCACCACCCGGATCACACCGGTGGCGTGGCAGCCCTGCGGGAGTCCACCGGTGCCCGCGTCGTGGGCCCCCGCAACGAACGGATGCCGGAACCCCTGCAGCGCGTGGGCGATGGCGACCAGATCGAGGCGCTGGGCCTGAGATTCGAGGTGCTTGAAGTGCCGGGTCACACTGCAGGCCACATAGCGTATTACTGCGCCGACCTGGATGACCTGCCTGCAGTGTTCTGCGGCGATACCCTGTTCTCCGGTGGCTGCGGCCGCCTGTTTGAAGGCACGCCCGGGCAAATGCTGGCATCGCTGAACCGGCTTGCCAGCCTGCCGGGTCCCACGCGGGTGTGCTGCACACACGAGTACACCCTGTCGAACCTGAAGTTCGCCCTGGCGGTCGAGCCCGGCAACGAAGCCCTTGTGCAGTACAACACCGAATGCGTTCGTCTGCGCGCGCAGAACTTTCCCACGCTGCCCAGCTCCATTGCACGGGAGCGACAGATCAATCCGTTTCTGCGCTCCGGGCAGCCGCCGGTCATCGCGTCGGCACAGTCCCAGATGGCCGAGCCAAGTACCGATCCGGAAGCGGTGTTCGCAGCCCTTCGCGAATGGAAGAACCGATTTTGAATTTCCGCCCCTTGCGTTCTCAAACACCCCAGGCCTTGTCCAACATCCCGGCTTCCGAGACAGGCACGCAGGCTTCCGGGCTGCCGCGCCTGAGCGGTTGGCTGGCCTTGGTGTTCAGCCTCGCTCTGGCCGGTTGCAGCACCGTTCCTCCGGCAGATACCGCCGGTGTCGCGCCCGCGGTGGCCGCCACAGCACCTGCTGCTCCGCTGCCCCCCGTGGTTTACAACGCGCCCCTGAGTGCCATTCCCATGGTCACCAGCGAAGCAACACCGGCAGTGGCCGAACTGGCTGCACCGGCCGACATCTGGGACCGCATACGGCGTGGTTTCGCTCTCAAGGATCTCGAAAATCCGCTGGTGGCCGACCGGGAGCAGTGGTACGCCAGCCGGCCGGACTACATCTTCCGCATGACCGACCGGTCGCGCAAATACCTGTTCCATATCGTTGAGGAAATCGAGCGCCGCAACCTTCCCATGGAACTGGCGCTGCTGCCTTTCATCGAGAGTGCCTTCAACCCGCGGGCGGTGTCGAGTGCGCGGGCTGCCGGCATGTGGCAGTTCATGCCCGCCACCGGCCAGTCGTTCGACCTGAAACAGAACGCCTTTCGCGACGACCGCCGCGATGTGCTGGCCTCCACCCGGGCTGCGCTGGACTACCTGGAGCAACTGCACGGCCGCTTCGGCGACTGGCACCTGGCGCTCGCCGCCTACAACTGGGGCCAGGGCAACGTGAACCGTGCCATCACCCGCAACCAGAAGGAGGGACTGCCAACCAGCTACACCGCGCTGTCCATGCCTTACGAAACCCGGGAATACGTGCCCAAGCTGCAGGCGGTGAAGAACATCGTGGCCCAGCCCGACCGCTTCAATGTCAGTCTGCCTCCCATCGGCAACCACCCCTTCTTTGACACGGTCACCATCGATCGCGACATGGACGTCGAGGTCATCGCCAACCTCGCCGAAGTGGACCTCGACGACTTCAAGGCGCTCAATCCTTCCCTCAACCGCCCGGTGGTGATGGCGGCCGGGACACCCAACATCCTGCTGCCTTGGGACAACGCCGCCATCTTCGAGAACCGGCTCAAGACCCACGCCGGTCCCCTCGCCAGCTGGACTGCCTGGGTGGTGCCTACCACCATGTCCCCGGCCCAGGCCGCACAGAGGGTGGGTATGAGCGAAGGCGAACTGCGGCGCGTCAACGCCATTCCGCCGCGCATGATGGTGCGGGCGGGTTCCACATTGCTTGTGCCACGCACCGAACAGCGCGACCGCGATGTGCCCGAGCATGTGGCCGACAATGGCCAGCTGGCGCTGCAACCCGAAACCCTTTTGCGGCGCACTGTGGTGCAGGCCCGCAAGGGCGAGAGCCTGGCCCAGTTGGCGCGCCGCTATGGCGTCAGTGCGGTGAGTGCGGCCGGCTGGAACAAGCTCAGCGTGAACGCCCGGCTCAAGCCAGGACAGCGAATCACGCTGATGTTGCCGCAGCGCGCTTCCAGCGCGGTGGCGAAATCCCGGCCAGGCACGAAAAAGGCGGCGGTGGCGCGTACCGCTGGCAAAGCCGGCAACAGCCGCAAGCCGGCCGCGTCGCCCGGCAAGAAGTCCGCTTCGGGCAGCAAACGCCCGCCCGGCTGATTCCGGCCATGCGGCTGGCGCACACGCGCAAGCCCTGAAAAAACCCGGGCGGTATCCGGCGGAACATTCAGGCCTTGAAGCGCAGCTTGGCCCGTCGGGCAAATGCGTTCGTGTAGGTCCTGGAGAGGTTCAATCGCTCCCCAGACCTTTTGGGGGATTCGCCCAACCACACCCGGGCGGCGGTTTCCGGCCCGAGCGGTGGCATCAAGCCGTCCGGCGTCCAGGCTTCACGCGCCCGGCTGAACGCGGCCAGGTAGAGCGCGCGATCGCCCATGAAGAACGGCTCCGGTACCGTCTTGATGATGTCCGAAGGACCGGCAGTCTGCAGCCATTTCAGCGCATGAACCATCGCGTGGGCAAGGGCTTGACACACCATCTCCTGGTCGTTCACAAAATCTGCCGGAGCACTGAGGCACCCCGCCGGCATCGGGCCGCCAAACACCTCGGCGCATCCCCGCACGGTCCGGGTGTCAGCCACCACGCGCAGGGCGCCGCTCTGTTCCAGCAACGTGATGACTGGCTCATCAAAACAGATGGCATCGATGTCACCGGAGTGAAACGCCGTCACCGCTTCGGTGGGGGAAGACAGACCGAGATACTGAACCTCGTTGGGAACTGCCAGACCCGCCTGCCCAAGCAACAGTTTGGCAACCCTGTGCGAGGCCGACTGCATGCCCGTCACCCCGACACGACGACCCCGCAAATCGCGCAGGCCCTTGAAATGGGGAATGGACTTTTGCGAAACACCGAGTACCAGTTGTGGCGTTCTCCCTTGAAGCACGAAGGCCACCAGGGGCTGCCCTTTCACCGGCTGCTCCAGCGCGTGGCGATAGGCCCCGGAAAGAACCTGCGCTGCACCGGTTTGAACCGCCTGCAAGGCCGCGCCGGGTTGCGGCCATTCGCGCACGGTGACGTCGATTCCTTCAGCAGCAAAGTAGCCTTTGCGCTCGGCAATCGTCAGGGGAAGCACACAGAAATCAGACTTCTGTTCGACCGCGATGACAATTTTCGGAGTGCTGCCCGATGGCTGCGCGAACAGATCCGTCAATCCCGCGCCCATGAGACCAAGGCCTGCACCCAGCACTCCACGCCGCTTCCACATCCCGTCTTCCCTTCGCCAACTTCTTTTGAAAATGGCTTCAGGGTAGTGGTGCCCCCCCCACCGCGCATCGGGACCAATCCCGAGCGGGTTTCCACCGAGACGCTGGGGTAGACGGCTCGGAAGGGATCAGCGCCGATCGACAAGGGCATGGGCGATGGTGCCCAGATCCACATACTCCAGTTCGCTGCCCACCGGCACGCCCCGCGCCAGGCGGGTGACCTTCACGCCCCTCGATTTGAGTGCCTGGGCGATCACGTGCGCCGTGGTCTCGCCCTCTGCGGTGAAGTTGGTAGCCAGGATCACCTCCTGGACTTCACGCTGGCCCTCCACCAGCGTATCCACCCGATCCAGCAGTTTCTGGACGCCGATCTCGCGTGGCCCCACCCCGTCCAATGGGCTGAGTTTTCCCATCAGGACGAAGTACAGGCCCTTGTAGGCGCCAGTCCGCTCCATGGCTGACTGATCGGCAGGGTTCTCCAGCACACACAGCAGACTCCGGTCCCGGCGCGTGTCCAGACAGGTCGGGCACACCGCGTCCTCGGTGAAGGTGTGGCACAAGGCACAGTGGCGCACATGGCTGCAGGCGTGTTCCAGCGCGGCAGCCAGTTGCAATGCTCCCGGACGGTCGTGCTGGAGCAGGTGGAACGCCATGCGCTGGGCCGACTTCACTCCCACGCCAGGCAGGCGGCGCAGGCCTTGAACCAGCAATTCAAGGGAATGCGAGTCGGCCATGCAGGTAGGGCGTCGGTCCGGCGTTGCGCAGGGCGCGTGCGCGTCGCGTCAGAACGGGAACTTCATGCCACCCGGCAGGCCCGGCATGCCAGCGGTGAGCTTGCCCATTTTCTCTTGGGTGGTTTCTTCGGCCTTGCGGACTGCCGCGTTGAACGCAGCCGCCACAAGGTCCTCCAGCATGTCCTTGTCATCGGCAAGCAGGCTGGGGTCGATGGTGACGCGCTTGACATCGTGCTTGCAGGTCATCAGCACCTTCACCAGCCCGGCGCCCGACTCGCCCGTGACCTCGATGAAGGCGAGTTCGTCCTGCGCCTTCTTGAGGTTGTCCTGCATGGCCTGGGCCTGCTTCATGAGTCCGGCAAGTTGTCCTTTGTTGAACATGGTCGTTTCCTGGTGGATGGAGGGAAAGGGATGAGTTACGGTCGGGACCTGACATCCGGGGGCTTTCGCACACCCTTTGTGGCGGGTCGTTCAGTGGCTGATGGCCTTGAGGCTTCCTGGCACGATTCTGCCGCCAAAGTCGCGCATCATGTTCTGCACGAACGGGTCGTCCATGATGGTGCGCTCGGCTTCCTGCTGTCGGCGCTGGTTTTCCTGTTGCACCCGCAGGGCTGGCGAGTCGGTCACCCGCCCCACCTCCACCACCAGGCGCACTTCGTGACCCAACGTGGCCAGGGCCGTGGCCAGACGCTCACGGTTGTTGCCCTGGTTGAGCGATTCACGCTCCACCCGCAACACCCACTGGCCGGCATCCCGCGCCACCAGCTGGGATTGCAGACCGAGCTCGCGGACCAGCGCCGTGATGCGCTCTGCCCGGATCAGGGCCATGACTGTGTCAAACCAGAAATCGCCTTCTGCGGAGGGGTGCACAGACAACCCAGTCGCAGCAGGCTGCGCCGGTCGCCGCTGCTCCAGCCGCTCCGACAGTCCGGGGTCACGGACAGGAACCGACACCACCCGCCCAGTTTCCGCCAGTGCGGATGCCGGATCCGCTGCGGGCGACGCTTCCCAAGGTGGGGTTTGTGGTTGCATCCAAGGCGCCTTGGCCACAGCAGTCGGACGACCGTGGTCCGCAGGCAGTTCGCGCGTCGGTGCAGCAGGGACGGCGCGTGCAGGCCCCGAGGCGCCGGGCGCGGCACCCTCTTCCCGAGCTGCGGTCAATGGCCGGGAAGGTTCAGCAAGTGTCCCGCCATCCTGTGACGCAGCGCGGTTGGCCGGAGCGGACGACACCGCCTCAGTTTTCAGAGTTTTTTTTTCCGCCCCTGGCTTGAATGCCAGCAGCCGCAACAGCACCATGGTCAGCGCCGCGTATTCGTCCGGCGCAAGGCCCAGCTCGGCGCGGCCATGCAGACAGAGGCTGTACAACAACTGGGTTTCGTCTGCCGGGAGTGCACCGGCCAGGCGCAGCACCTCGGGCGCGTCGGGGTCGTCCAGGTCGTGGGCGTCAGCCCGATCCGCAACCGCTTGCAGCACGGCCATTCGCTGCAGCAAGCCCGTCATCTCCTCCAGGGCCGACGCAGCACTGAGGCCATTGACGCGGAGGGCTTCCACCGTGTCGACCACCACGGCACCATCGCTGCGGGCCAGGGCGTCGATGAGCCGAAGCACATACGACCGGTCCACCGCTCCGAGCATCTGCCGTACCGTCGCCTCCCGCAGCTCACCACCACCGAAGGCAATGGCCTGATCGGTCAGTGAGAGCGCATCGCGCATGGAGCCGCGGGCCGCCCGCGACAGCAGCCGCAGGGCAGGCAGCTCAGATGGAACGGATTCGGCCTGCAGCACTTGCTGCAGGTGCTCCAGCACCGTGTCGGGTGCCATCGGCCGCAGGTTGAACTGCAGGCAGCGCGAGAGCACCGTGACCGGTACCTTCTGCGGGTCAGTGGTCGCGAGAACGAACTTGAGGTATTCCGGCGGCTCCTCCAGCGTCTTCAACATGGCGTTGAATGCCGTGTTCGTCAGCATGTGGACCTCGTCGATCATGAACACCTTGAAGCGCCCCTGCACCGGCTTGTAGACCGCCTGCTCCAGCAGGGCCTGCACCTCGTCCACACCGCGGTTGGACGCTGCGTCGAGCTCGGTGTAGTCCACGAAGCGGCCTGCGTCGATGTCCGTGCAGGCCTGGCACTGCCCACAAGGTTCGGCCGTAATGCCACCCTGCCCGTCCGCGCCCAGGCAATTGAGCGACTTGGCCAGAATGCGCGAAACCGTGGTCTTGCCGACGCCACGGGTGCCGGTGAACAGGTAGGCATGGTGCAGCCGCTGGGTCGTCAGCGCGTTCGTGAGGGCCTGAACCACATGCCCCTGACCGACCATTTCAGAGAAATTTCGCGGGCGGTACTTGCGGGCCAGGACGACGTACGACATGCGGCGGATTCTACGCGGCGACCTCAAGGCGCGAGCCTGACCGCCCACAGCGGCCATCGCTGGCATCGCCTACAATCGATGCTGACGGGCCTTCCCGCATGGTGAAGCGGCCAACCGGGTCAGGTGGGGAACCAAGCAGCCCTAACTGTGTAGCCAGTGCCGGGGTCAAGGCTCGTCACCCTCTTTTCGATCGGCCCAGGTTGCCGGTCTGCCTGCCACGCTGCGCGAGGTGTGGGCATCGGGATCAACCACCCTTCACCATTTGCATGACTTTGCCGGCGTCGAGGGTGCTGGCCGTTTTGCGGATTTCGGGCAGCCATTCGGTCTGCATCTGCTTGGCAGGACCGAGCATCTGCTGAAAAGTGTCACGCAGCACAGCGGTGCCCATGACGCGCCCGCCAGCGTAGTAGCGCTTGGCCACCTGCCCCAGTGCGTACGTGGTGGCAAAGGAGAAAGCCATTCCGGTAGCGGCATGGCCCATGCCTCCGATCATGCGCCCGGCCGCCGAGCCAATCAGGCCCCCGATCAATTTGCGGCCGAACTGCTCGATGTATTGCGAGGTCAGGCCCACGCCCACGGCTGCGATGAACTCCCGGATGTGACCCTGGTCGAGTTCGACGCCATGGGCCTTGCCGATGTTGTAGACCATGCGCACCTGCAGTGGAATGATGGCCATGGACGCCCAGGACTGGGGCAGCAGTTCCAGCGCACCGTTGATCGTGGCTGATTTGAGGATCATCTTGTCCAAGGCAGCATCACGTTCGGCATGGACCAACGGTGCAGAGCCCGCCGGTGCAACGGGCGAGGCGGCGCGGGCACTGGAACGCTCCTCCACGACTGCAAGTCCTGGCACCCCCGCAGGCAGGCTGGTTGCCGCTGCGGCAACCAGCGCCTGCTCTTCGCTTTCAAACGCCGCCAGGCTGCTGCTGCCCAAACCTAGCCGCGACTTCAGGTCGGCAAGGAATGCCGCCTCGGCGTCGGTTTTCCCGCCGTCCGCATCGCATACGCAGACCGCCATTTCATAGGCCAGTTGCCGCTGGCCCTCGTCGGAGAGCCGGCCGACGGCGTCGGCCAGCGTCACGCGCTTGAGCAATACGTCCTGATAAATGCGGTTCAGCGGCACTGCACCCTCAGCCTCGTCAAGAGATTCCGCGAGGGATTTGATAGCGTCACGTTCAGCGTCGGCCTTGTTGCCATCGGAGAAGGCGGCGAGCAGCGCAATGGTGAGGAGGGCTTGTTGTTCGGTGGGGTTCATGGTTTTTCCAGACCAGATTGGAGGATATCGGTTGAGCAGTTTGAGCCGGCATGGCCTCGGGTCGCCAGTTCCACTGTAGAGCAGCGTTCGCGCCGCGGGTTCCAGGCAAAGGGCGCCTGTCGATCGTGGGCATCGCCCCTGCGCTTGCCACTGTTCGATCCCGCCACGGATAAACTCGAGCGATGAGCAACACGCTGCGACCCGGTCCGGAAACCCACAAGCCCCGTCCTTTTGTGGATTTGCTGGTCAGCCTGCTGATTCCCTCATTGATCCTGATGAAATTCAGCGGTGAAGCCCAACTGGGTGCCGACAATGCACTGGTGCTGGCTCTTGCTTTTCCATTGGGCTGGGGTTTGTTCGAGCTGATCAGGTACCGCAAATTCAACTTCATTGCCCTGCTCGGATTGATCAGCGTCTTGCTGACGGGCGGCATCGGATTGCTGAAGCTCGACAACCAGTGGTTGGCAGTGAAGGAAGCAGCGGTTCCGGGTTTGATCGGTATTGCCGTCCTGGTGTCCACATTCACGCCCTACCCTTTGATCCGCACCCTGATGTTCAACAAGAGCCTGGTCAATGTCGACAAGATCCATGAGCGCCTGGAGAGCAGCGGCAATACCCACATCTTCGAAGCGCGTCTGCAACGCGCAACCTACTGGTTCAGCGGAACCTTTTTCTTTTCGTCGGTGATGAACTATGTGCTGGCCAAATGGATTGTTGTCAGTCCGTCGGGCAGCGAGGCGTTCAACGCCGAACTGGGCCGGATGAACCTGCTCAGCTATCCGATGATTGCCATTCCCTCAATGCTGATGTTGCTGGGGATTTTTTACTACCTCTGGCGAACTATCCATGGACTGACCGGACTGGAAATCGACGATGTGATGACCGCCGGTGCGCCGGAAAAAAAGGCTTGAGGCCGATGCAGGAAGCCACTTGATGAACGAACCTTCCACCCTTCCGACGTGCGCAGCCATTGAATCGCAGCTGCGGGAAGCCCTTGCGCCTTCCATCCTGGAAGTGATCGACGAAAGTGCTGCCCATGCCGGCCACGCCGGCGCCAACGGACTGGGCCGGGGCACCCACTTCCGCGTGCGCATCGGCGGGCCGGCCTTCACCGGCCTGACCCGCGTGGCGCAGCACCGGCTTGTGTATGATGCGCTGCAAAATTTCACCAGCGCCGGGTTGCACGCGCTGGCCATCGAAATACAGCGCTAAGGGTTGGCGCCTCCCACTTCTTTAAACAATTTTCTCGAGCATGGAGCAACGCGTTCAGGCAACTTTGCTGCTCTATCTCGCTCCAATGCATCTTGACTTTCCAAGGAACCTCATGAAATTGTCCCTGCCCACACTCACCCTGGCCGCTCTGATCGTTGCGTCTCCGCTGGCCGTTGCCCAGAACGTGGCGGTCGTCAATGGCAAGCCGGTCCCCGCTTCGCGCGTGGAGGCACTGGCCAAGCAGATCGCTGCGTCCGGCCGCCCGGTGGACGACGAGGTGCGGGCGCAGATCAAGGAAGAAGTCATCCTGCGCGAAATCTTCATGCAGGAAGCCCAGAAGCGTGGCATTGCTGCCACCGAAGACTACAAGACCCAGATGGAGCTGGCGCGCCAGACCATCATGATCCGTGCCCTGTTTGCCGACTACCAGGCCAAGAACCCTGTGACAGAAGCCGAAATGCGCGCCGAGTACGACAAGTTCAAGGCGGCCAACAGCGGCAAGGAATACCGTGCGCGCCACATCCTGGTGGAAAAGGAAGACGAGGCCAAGGCCATCGTGGCGTCCATCAAGGGCGGCGCCAAGTTCGAGGACATTGCCAAGAAGCAGTCAAAGGACCCTGGATCCGGTGCCAACGGTGGCGATCTCGACTGGGCGGCAGCCGCCAGTTATGTCACCGAATTCTCCGAGGCCATGGTGAAGCTGGACAAGGGCCAGATGACCGAGCAGCCGGTGAAGAGCCAGTTCGGTTGGCACGTCATCCGCGTGGACGATATCCGTGAAGCACAACTGCCTGCCTTCGACGAAGTGAAGCCACAGATCGAGCAGCAGATGACGCAACAGAAAATGACGCAATTCCAGCAATCGCTGCGGGAGAAGGCGAAGGTCCAGTAAGTCCCCGGTGCATGGGTGGCAAGAAAGCGGCTTCGGCCGCTTTTTTTTCGCTGTTTGTAGCCGGGCGAGTGCACAAGTGGTGCGGGCAAGCAATGGTGCCAAGCCGTCTGGTGCGATTGGACACGCTTTGCCGAACTTCCTCTGCTTGAATGCTGGGTGCATCGCGTGAACGGGAGCCCTGCCTTGAATTCTGTTGTTCATGATTCGCCATCCAATGCCCGCCTTGGCCGTTCTGGGATTGACTGGCCCAAGGCATTGGCGTTTCTGGAACGGGAACGCCAAGCGTTTCAACTGCGCCACCCGCGCTCGGCAGCCCTGGCCGACCGGGCGAATGCCCACCTTCTGTTTGGCGTCCCGCTGCACTGGATGCGCGACTGGGGCACCCCGTTCGCATTGCACCTGGAAAGCGCGCAAGGCGCGGTCGTGACCGACGTGGACGGGCATGCGCTGGTGGACTTTTGCCTGGGCGACACCGGCGCCATGTTCGGCCATGCTCCTGCGCCGGTCCAGGCTGCCCTAAAACGCCAGGCGGAACTTGGTTTCACCGCCATGTTGGCGACGGAGGATGCAGCGCTGGTGGCGGGCGCGCTGAGCGAACGCTTCGGTCTGCCTTTCTGGCAGTTTGCGCTAAGCGCAACCGACGCCAACCGCTACGTGGTGCGCTGGCTGCGGGCGGCCAGTGGTCGCAACAAGCTGCTGGTGTTCAATGGCTGCTACCACGGCACCATCGAAGACGTGTTTGTCGATCTGGTCCAGGGGGTTCCGACCCAGCGCGACAGCCTGCTGGGCCAGGTGCACAACCTGCTGGAACACACCGTGGTAGTGGAATTCAACGATCTGCCCGCCCTGGAGTCGGCGTTGGCCCAGGGCGATGTGGCCTGCGTGCTGGCTGAACCCGCCATGACCAACATCGGCATGGTGCTGCCGGACCCCGGTTTCTGGGACGCCGCACAGCGGTTGATCCAGGCACACGGTGCCTGGCTGGTGATGGACGAAACCCACACCATCAGTACTGGGCCGGGTGGCTACTGCCGGGCATACGGCATCCAGCCCGATGCGCTGGTGCTGGGAAAACCGATCGCCGGCGGCATTCCCAGCGCGGCATACGGCATGCGCGCTGAACTGGCGCAACGCTGCGTGCGGGCAAAAGCGGAGGCTCCTCCGGGCCACAGCGGCATCGGCACGACCCTGACCGGCAACATGCTGAGCATGGCTGCGATGCGAGCCACACTCACCGAGGTCATGACGCCCGATGCCTACAACCACATGCTGCCGCTGGCGCACCAGCTGGCCGAAGGCATCCGGACCGTACTGGCCGGGCGGCGCCTGCCCTGGTGTGTGACCGAACTGGGGGCCCGGGTCGAATTCCAGTTCTGCGCAGAACCTCCCGGTAACGGCCAAGAAGCCGGTGGTGTTCTCGATGCCGAACTGGAACAACTGATCCACCTGGGGTTGCTGAATCGCGGGGTGCTGATCACCCCGTTCCACAACATGATGCTGGTGTGCCCGCACACCACGGAAGCCCACGTTCAGACACTGGTGGAGGCATTGGCCGACGTGCTCGACCAGATCGTGGACGGCGCACGCTGAACACGCGATCCCGCCCCTGCAGGACGGCGTCTCAGCGAAGCGCCCATGCCAAGACACCCAGCAGGCCGATCATGACCGGCTGGTGCAGCAAGTAGTAGCTCAGGCTCCAGCGGCCGAGCACCGCCAACCGGGTGCCCATGCCACCAAGCGGCTTGCCGCCCGCTCCGAGCCAACCCGGGCGGCGCCGCAACATCCATTGCCCTGCGGCCACGCCCCACCACACCACGCCCAGCCAGGGCAGCAGGGGCACATAGTCCTCGGTGACGGGCTTGCGGCTGATGAACCCCAACGCGTTCCATCCCCTGGTGTTGAGAAATTCCAGCGCTGACCCGGGCTGGAGGATCATTGGCGCCCACATCGGCACCGAAATTGCCAGCGCACCCAGTGGCCACAGCCAGACGCCCCAGCCCACCGTGATCCGTGCCACCACCAGCATCACGGCCACACCGTGCAGTACCCCGAAATAGATGAAAGTCTTCGGAAACATCAGCCAGGAGCCGAAGCTGACCAGCAGCGCAGCCGCTGCAATTTGCACCCAACGCCGCCAGAAGCGCGACCAGTCCTGCCCGTTGGCGGAGGCGATCGCCTGCGACAGACCGGCCGTGAACAGGAACAGGCTCACGATGGCCGTGCGCTGCCAGGTCCAGAACGGGTCGCGGTAGAAGTTCTCTTCCATGAACCCGAAGTGGTTGAGGTCGAAGCAGAAGTGGAACACCGTCATCCACAACATGGCGAGCGCGCGCAGCTGGTCCACGCGGTCCAGACGGCCCGGTGCACCGATTGCCATGTGATGGCTCACCGCCCGGTCATTCACCACTGAACCACCGCTGATAGAGCTTCCGGAACCAGGTTCGGTTGTCGGGCAGGCACAGAAGACCCCAGTCGGGCCGCGCCGCCAACCGGGTTTGCGACGGCGCATGGTCGTGTGCGGCCGCCCGCCGGACCCAGTGGGCCGATGCCAGCTCAACCGCTTGCTTTTGCTCGGGTTGGTTGACGATCCTGGGCAACAACACCGCCAGATCATGGGCCGACGACGCGTGACCGCCCCGTGCACCGATCAGGTGCCAGCCCAGCGCGACGCTGTTGTTGCGCGGCGCGCCTCCAAACCCTTCGGTGTGCGCAGAACCGAGGCAGTTGGCCGCACTGGCCAGGCCCAGCGTGGCCCCGAGGGCGCAGTGGGCGTACAAGGCATCAAAGTCGCGCACCGACACGCCCAGACCACCGTGAACATGGGCCTGCACGATTTCGTTCGATGCCCAGTCGCTCCCCAGCACCATGGCGGCGAAAACAGCTTCGTAGGACTCCCGGGGCCGGTTCAGCTGCCGCAATGCCCAGGCCTTGCGCTCCAGTGCGCGCAGATGGTGCGGTTGCATGGCGAGCATCCGGTCGGCCAGGCCGATCACGCTGGTCCAGTTGCCGGCGCGGTGTTCGGCATCCAGCCATCCTGCGGTGTTGGCCAATGTGGGTGCCACTTTCACGCGTGCTTCCCAGTAGGGCCTCCACACCTGGGGGCTGGGATCGCGCGCGGTGCCGCGAACGAACTCTTCCAGGGTTTGATCGAGCGTGGTGCGGTGCGGCTGGGGCAGTTGCAGGCGGTCGGCAAGCCCACGGAGTTGCGCAAACCGCTGCTCCCGCAACTGCGGGTTGTGCGGCGTGCTGGCGTGGCCGGCGGCGCGCAGGTACAGCCATTCGTAGTGGGGAGCGAATTCGATCAGCTCCAGGTAGCGGTTCCAGGCGGCGTCGAGGTCTGCATCGCTCAGCAGGAAGCGCACCGGCAGATCCACCTCGCGGGCGGCCATGGCATAAAAACCGCCTTGTGCCAGCAGCGCGTCCACCAGGGGCAGCGCCTGCCGGGCCCGAAAGTGGGGACGGTGGAAATACCCACCCGCCCGCTCGGGCACGTAGCGGTCCCGGTGCACTTCGTAGGCCGCGTGCTTCCACGCCGTCGCAAGAATGAGCTGTGCCGCGGCCGACTGGGGGTTGCGTGCGTGCCAGGCCTGTGCCTGGTGCAACAGGGTCATGCCACGCTTTTCCAGCGCATCGAGGCTGCGCACGGTGGCGCGCATCTGTTCCGTGCGGTCGGTGAGCGCGGCAATTTCGTCCCAGTGGGCCTGCAGCGCATTGAAATCGCCGCGTGCCAGCATGGCAGCCATGCGGTAGGGCCCGACATAGTGCCGTTCGATGAGTCGCGTGGGAAGACGGCTGAGGTCCACGGGTGGGGGGGATGGCACGGCGATGCCGAACGTTTCCATCTCCCAGTCGCGATCGCCCCGGTCGCACACGGGGGTCTGGGCATGTGCGGCTGTAGCGGCGAGCAGCACTGCCAGACACATCGGGAATCGGACAATGGTTTGATTCAGACTGGCAAGAGACAAATCTGTTCCTCCGGATCTTTTGTTGAGTCCGCGCCGTCGGCCTACCGGCACAAGTCCAGCAGCAGATGGGCCAGTGCGACCGGTTCGCTCACCATGGGGTCGTGACCGGTGGCCATTTCCAGCACCTGCCAGCCGGGCTCGCTGCGCGCACGCCGACGGGCCGGCGCGATGGTGGCCAGGGCCGGCATAGTGCAGTCGATGAAGGTACGGGGAATCCGCGCCACGCGGTCGGCGTCAAAGTCCAGCGGTTGCTGATACAGCCTGAACGGCTGTGGGGTCTGGCGTCGGTTCACCCAGTCGCGGTCGGCGCCGCTCAGGCCGAACAGCGCAGAGTCGGGCGGCGGCAAGCTGAGCCCGCCGCTGGCCTGGGCGGCGGCGATGCGGGTCGCGCGCGTTTCGTCGCTGTGGTGGCTGCTCCAGCTGTCACCGGGGTACGGCAAAGCTGCGTCCAGGTAAACCAGGCGGCGCAGCAGCCCCGGCCGTTCGCCTTCCAGCCGATCGGCCACACCGGTGATCACCATGCCAGCATAGCTGTGCCCCACCAACAGCACCCTCTGCAATTCCTCGGACTCGATCAGTCCGATCACGTCCTGGATGTGGGTGTTCAGGTCCACCGCGGGCGACAGCAGATGGGCCCGCTCTCCCAGCCCGGTGAGTGTGACCGCGTGGGTCAGTGCCCCGCCCCCGCGCAGCAGAGGCAGTACGCGGCCCCAGCACCAGGCTCCGTGCCAGGCACCGTGCACCAGAACAATGGCGGTGTTGCCCAGGGGGTTGAAGCTAGGGGTAGAAGTGGATGTGGACATGGGAAATCTCCAGGACAATATCGGCCTTCGCCACGGGCTGCTTTCCGCCCGGATTCTGCACGGACCCGCCATGCTGCCGCACCACATCGAACTGCTTTCTCCCGCGCGCGACGCCGACATCGGTATCGAGGCCGTGAGCCATGGGGCCGATGCGGTCTACATTGGTGGCCCATCGTTTGGTGCCCGCACCAGTGCAGACAACCGGGTGCAGGACATTGCCCGGCTTGCGCGCCACGCCCACCGCTTCGGCAGCCGCGTGTACGTGACGGTCAACACCATCCTGCGCGACGACGAGCTGGAGCCCGCCCGCAAGCTGGCCTGGCAGCTGTACGACGCGGGTGCCGACGCGCTGATCATCCAGGACATGGGCCTGCTGGAGCTGGATCTGCCACCGATCCAGCTGCACGCCAGCACACAAACCGACATCCGCACGCCGGAGAAGGCCCGCTTTCTGCAGGACGCCGGCCTGTCCAAGCTGGTGCTGGCGCGCGAACTCACGCTGCCGCAGATCCGTGCCATTTATGAATCGCTCGACGCCGAGCGCTGCATCGTGGAGTTCTTCATCCACGGCGCGCTGTGCGTGGCCTACAGCGGCCAGTGCTTCATCAGCCATGCCCACACCGGTCGCAGCGCCAACCGCGGCGACTGTTCCCAGGCCTGCCGCCTGCCCTACGAGGTGAAAGACCACCTGGGGCGCGTGGTGGCGCACGACAAGCACGTGCTGTCCATGAAGGACAACAACCAGAGCGACAACCTGCGCGCGCTCATCGACGCTGGCGCCCGCAGCTTCAAGATCGAGGGCCGCTACAAGGACATGGGCTATGTGAAGAACATCACCGCCCACTACCGCCTGCTGTTCGACGAGATCCTTGAAGAGCGCCCCGCGCTGGCGCGCGCCAGCAGCGGGCGCTGCCGCTTCAGCTTCACACCCGATCCGAACCAGAACTTCAACCGCGAGTTCACCGACTACTTCGTGCAAGGCCGCAAGGACGACATCGGTGCGTTCGATACGCCCAAGAACCCGGGCCGCCCCATCGGCTGGGTCACGAAGGTGAACGCCACGTCGGTGGAACTGCAGCTCGACGACGCGAGCACCACGCTGCACAACGGCGATGGCCTCTGTTACCACGACCTGCAGAAGGAGCTGATCGGGTTGCAGATCAACCGCGCCGAAGCCATCAACGCGGCCCGGGGCCAATGGCGGGTGTATCCCAAGGACCCCGTGGCAGGCTTCAAGGACTTGCGCAAGAACACGCAGATCAACCGCAACCGCGACATGGACTGGGTGCGCGGCCTGGAAAAGAAATCGTCCGACCGACGAATCGGCGCCTGGCTGCAGTTGTCGGAAACCGCAGAGGGTCTGACGATGGTGGTCACCGACGAAGATGGCCACACAGCGAGCGCTGCGGTGCCGATCGCACTGGACACCGCGCGGGACCCGGTCCAAGCCGAGGCCAAGCTGCGCGACGGTCTGGGCCGTCTTGGCGATACCATTTTCGAAGCCACCGACATCCAGCTCGACCTCAAGGCACCCCGCTTCGTGCCGGCCTCCCAGCTCAACGCCCTGCGCCGCGAGGCCATTGAGGCCCTCGAGGAGGCACGCGCCACGGCTTGGCAAAGGCTACCCCGCGCCACGCCGGTGGAACCACCGGCCCCCTACCCCGAAGACACACTCACCTACCTGGCCAACGTGTTCAACCACAAGGCCCGCGATTTCTATGCGAAGCACGGTGTGAAGGTGATCGCCTCGGCCTACGAAAGCCATGAGGAAACCGGTGAGGTGAGCCTGATGATCACCAAGCACTGTGTGCGCTTTTCCCTCAGCCTGTGCCCGAAGCAGGCCAAGGGCGTGGTGGGGGTTCAGGGCACGGTTCGCGCGGAGCCCATGCAGCTCATCAACGGCAAGGAAAAATTGACCTTGCGTTTTGATTGCAAGCCCTGCGAGATGCATGTGGTCGGCAAGATCCGCCCCAGCGTGCTCAACGCCATACCCACCAGCCCGATCCAGCTGTACCGCACCCGTCCGGTGGCGCCGCACTGACGCGTTCGTATCTCAGATGTAGGCGTTGACAGGCTTCACGTGGCGCATGTGCAGGCTCAGGCCCAGTGCAGCGAGGTGGTTGCTGTTGCGTCCCAGGATGTCCTGCGCGAGCGGCAGGAACTCGGTTTCCTCGAAGCTGGCGTGCCGCTGATACTCCGCCACCAGGTGGTGCAGGTCGTCCACATCCAGTGAAGCCGCCTGGCCTTTGGCCACCTGCTTGAGTCCGCGTTCCAGGCTCTTCCACAACCGCTCGATCGAGCGGTGCTCCTCGGTGAGCCGGGCTGCCATGCCCTTCACCCTGGCCAGTTCGGCACCGGGTTCGGCGCTGGCCATCACGGCAGGAAAGAGCTCGCGCTCTTCCTCCAGGTGGTGTTCGAAGATGGCTTCGCGGAAAAACTCCAGCGAGCGCTCGGCGATTTCGCGGGCCCGGGCAGCGGGCTCCAGCAAAGCGGGCAGTTCGTCCAGTGCTTTCAGGCGGCGAACAATGCCCACATGGCATTCGTTGAAGATGTTCAGGGGGGTCTGAGTGTCGACCGCAGATGGTGCAGACATGGTGCGCTCCTGTGAAGGCGGCATCCCGGGTGGCACCTGAGATGGTCAGCACACGCACGAAATACCGCAAGGCCAGTCTAGGCCTGCCGCTGCCTGGCACCCTTGACCCAGGTCAATGGCCCGGACCGACCCCGCGCAAACGAGCCACGCCTTGCACCACGGCCACCACCATGACACCTGCCACCAGACCCGCCGCACCGCCCGCCAGGTTGCCCAGCAACGCACCCACCCAGCCCGTTCCCGGCAAGGCATGCGCCACTGCATGACCGAGCGCGGGAATGCCATGCAGAAGAATGCCACCCCCCACCAGAAACATGGCTGCCGTGCCCAGCACCGACAAACTCTTCATCAGCCAGGGTGCCAAGGTCAGGATGCCACGGCCGAGCCGCTGTTGCCAGGGCGAACGGCTTCGGCTGAGGTACAGGCCGGCATCGTCCAGCTTCACGATGCCCGCGACCAGACCATACACGCCCGCGGTCATGATGGCCGATATGCCGACCAGCACCGCCACCCGCTGACCGAAGCTGGCAGATGCCACCGTGCCCAGCGTGATGACGATGATCTCTGCCGACAGGATGAAATCCGTGCGGATGGCGCCCCTGATCTTTTCCTTCTCGAACGCCACCAGGTCCACCTGCTCGTTGGCGACGGCACGCACGAGCGCTTCGTGGTGGTCGGTGCCCTTCTTCCTCGAACGGGTGAATGCGTGCAGCAGTTTCTCGGCGCCCTCAAAGCAGAGAAAAAGGCCGCCCAGCATGAGCAGCGGTGTGATCAACCACGGGACAAACGCGCTGATGGCCAGCGCAGCCGGAACCAGGATCAGCTTGTTCCGCGCAGAACCCTTGGCCACGGCCCACACCACCGGTAGCTCCCGGTCGGCCTTCACGCCGGTGACCTGCTGCGCGTTCAGGGCGAGGTCGTCGCCCAGCACGCCCGCCGTTTTCTTGGCCGCCATCTGGGTCATGGCCGCCACGTCATCCGCAGCAGCCATGCCTTGCCGGGCCGCCACCTTGGTCATGACCGCGACATCGTCCAGCAGTGTGGCAATGTCGTCGATGAGGGCGAGAAGACTGGTGGCCATGGGCTGGGACCGCAGCGCGGCGAGCTGGTAGTGGGCGGGATGCTATCAAGCAAGAGCGGTGCAAAAACGCCTCAACCCAGCCACTTTCGCGCGTTTTGCCACAGGCGCATCCAGGGGCTGAGGTCGGACAGGTTGCCGCTGGTCCAGCTCATCTGGATGTTGCGAAACACGCGTTCGGGGTGCGGCATCATGGCCGTGAACCGGCCATCGGCGGTGGTGACTGCCGTGAGACCGGCAGGACTACCGTTCGGATTGAACGGATAACGCTCGGTGGCTTGACCGTGGTTGTCGACGAACCGCATGGCGGCGAGTACCCGATTGGCATCGCCGCGGTACCGGAAATTGGCAAAGCCCTCGCCGTGGGCCACGGCAATCGGCAAACGCGACCCAGCCATGCCCTGGAAGAACAGGCTGGGTGACTCCAGCACTTCCACCATTGACAGGCGGGCCTCGAACCGCTCGCTCTGGTTGGTGGTGAAGCGTGGCCAGGCCTGCGCACCGGGAATGATGTCGGCCAGCTCGGCAAACATCTGGCAGCCGTTGCACACGCCCAATCCGAAAGTGTCAGACCGGCCGAAGAAGGTCTGGAACTGCTCCGAGAGCACCGGATTGAAGGTGATGCTGCGCGCCCAGCCGATGCCGGCGCCCAGCGTGTCGCCATAGCTGAAGCCGCCGCAGGCCACCACCCCCTTGAAATCCGTCAGGCCGGCGCGGCCTGTCTGCAGATCCGTCATGTGAACGTCGTAGGCGTCGAACCCGGCCTGAGAAAACGCATAGGCCATCTCCACGTGCGAGTTCACCCCCTGCTCCCGCAGGATGGCGACCTTGGGCCGGGCCAGATTCAGGTAGGGAGCTGCCACGTCCACAGCCGGGTCGAAGCTCAGAGACACGTGCAGGCCGGGGTCGGCCGGGTCACCGGCAGCGGCGTGCTCCGCATCGGCACAAGCGGGGTTGTCGCGCTGCTGGTTGATGCGCCAGCTCACGCTGTCCCACACCTGTTGCAGGTCGAACAGGCTGGCGCTGAACACCACCTTGGTGTCGCGCCACACCTGCAGCTCCCCTTTGCCGGCATCCATGGCGGAGCTCAGCGGGCGGGTCTTGCCGATGAAATGGCTGTGGCGCGACAAGCCATGCTCACGCAGGGTCTGCATGACCGCGTTGCGCTGGGCGGTGGGCACCTGCAGCACCACGCCGAGCTCTTCGTTGAACAGCGCTTTGAGGGTGAGCTCTTCGCGCCGGGCGCTCACCTGCCCAGCCCAGTTCTTGGCGTCACCGTGATCCGCCCGGCTGTCGCTGATGCCGTCGCCCTCGGTCACCAGCAGGTCGATGTTCAGGGCCACACCCACATGGCCCGCAAAGGCCATTTCCGCGACCGTGGCCGCCAGGCCACCGTCGCTGCGGTCGTGATAGGCCAGGATGTAGCCCTGCGCCCGCAGTGCGTTGACCGCATGGACAAGGTTGATGAGATCCTGCGGGTCGTCCAGGTCCGGCACTTCGTCGCCCATCTGCTGCATCGTCTGGCCGAGCACGCTGCCACCCATGCGGTTCCTGCCCTTGCCCAGGTCCACCAGCACCAGCGTGGTGTCCTCCATCTGGTGGTCCAGCGCGGGCGTAAGCGTGCCGCGAACGTCGGGCAATGTGGCGAAAGCGCTCACGATCAGGCTGACCGGCGAAGTCACCTTGTGGGCCACGCCATCGTGCTGCCACTGGGTTCGCATCGACAGACTGTCCTTGCCCACCGGGATGGAAATGCCCAGCGCCGGGCACAGCTCCATGCCCACCGCACGCACCGTGGCGTACAGGTCGGCGTCTTCCCCAGGCTCACCGCAAGCGGCCATCCAGTTGGCCGACAGTTTCACGCGCGGCAGCTCGATGGGCGCCGCCAGCAGGTTGGTGATGGCCTCGGCTACGGCCATCCGTCCGGACGCCGGAGCGTTGAGCGCTGCCAGCGGGGTGCGCTCGCCCATGCTCATCGCCTCACCGGCGAAACCGGAAAAATCGGCCAGGGTGACCGCGCAGTCGGCCACAGGGATCTGCCACGGCCCCACCATCTGGTCGCGGTGCGACAAGCCGCCCACCGTGCGATCGCCGATGGTCACCAGGAATCGCTTGGACGCCACGGTGGGGTGACTGAGCACGTCGATCACGGCCTTCTGCAAGTCCACGCCAGTCAGGTCCATGGCCGGTGCCTTGCGGGCCACCGTTTCCACCACACGGTGCATCTTCGGGGGCTTGCCCAGAAGCACGTCCATGGGCATGTCCACCGGCCGCTCGGCGCGCTGGTCTTCACCGTCGGCCACAACCAGGTGCCGCTCCTCGGTGGCCACACCCACCACGGCGAACGGGCAACGTTCGCGCTCGCAGTAGGCCTGGAAGGTGGGCAGCGATTCCGGGGCGATGGCCAGAACATAACGTTCCTGGCTCTCGTTGCACCAGATCTCCTTCGGCGCCAGGCCGGACTCCTCCAGCGGCACTTTGCGCAGGTCGAAACGCGCGCCCCGCCCTGCGTCATTGGTGAGCTCCGGGAAGGCATTGGACAGGCCGCCTGCGCCCACGTCGTGAATGAACAGGATCGGGTTCTGCTCGCCCTGGGCCCAGCAGTGGTTGATGACCTCCTGCGCCCGGCGCTCGATCTCGGGGTTGCCCCGCTGCACGGAATCGAAGTCCAAGGAAGCGGCGTTGGTGCCGCTGGCCATGGAGCTGGCAGCACCCCCCCCCATGCCAATGCGCATGCCCGGCCCACCCAGCTGGATGAGCAGGGTTCCGGCGGGAAAGTCCACCTTCTTCGTGAGGTTCGAATCGATGACGCCAACGCCACCGGCGATCATGATCGGCTTGTGGTAACCCCGGTCCACGCCCGCCACCGTCTGCTCGAATTCGCGGAAATATCCCAGCAGGTTGGGCCGCCCGAACTCGTTGTTGAAGGCTGCGCCACCCAGCGGACCCTCGGTCATGATCTGCAACGGGCTGGCCATGTGCTCGGGCTTGCCGCCTGGGTGGTCGCTCGCGCCACCCCACAACCGCGACACCGTGAAACCGGTCAGGCCGGCCTTCGGTTTTGAGCCTCGTCCAGTGGCCCCTTCGTCACGGATTTCACCGCCTGCCCCCGTGGCTGCACCCGGGAACGGGGAAATGGCTGTGGGGTGGTTGTGCGTTTCCACCTTCATCAGCACGTGGTTCGTGGCGTTCGTCGCTTCGTAGCGCGGTGAACCCTCGCCGCCAGCGCGTGCCACAAAGCGCTCCACAACGCTGCCTTCCATGATCGAGGCGTTGTCCGAGTAAGCGACGATGGTGTGTTGCGGGCTGGTCTGGTGGGTGTGGCGGATCATGCCGAACAGGCTCTTGTCCTGCAGAACGCCGTCGATGGTGAACTGGGCGTTGAAAATCTTGTGGCGGCAATGTTCGCTGTTCGCCTGGGCGAACATCATCAGTTCGACGTCGGTCGGGTTGCGGCCAAGGCCCTGGAAGGCGTTCACCAGGTAGTCGATCTCGTCATCCGCCAGCGCGAGGCCCCAGGCCACATTGGCCTTCTCGAGCGCTCCGCGGCCACCGGCCAGAACGTCCACACGCTCCATGGGCGCCGGCTCCAGCTCCTGGAACAAAGCGCGTGCCTGATCGCGGTTGGCCACCACAGCCTCGGTCATGCGGTCGTGCAGCAGCGCTGCCACTGTCCAGAGCGCGTCATCGCTCAGCTGCTTCTTGCCCAGCAAGCCGGACTTCAGGTGGATTCGATACTCCACCAGGCGCTCCACCCGCTTGATCACCAGCCCGCAGTTGTGTGCGATGTCGGTGGCCTTGGACGCCCACGGCGACATCGTGCCCAGCCGGGGCATGACATACAACGAGGTCATACCGGCATCGGTGGCCTGCCCGTGCTTGGTACTGGCTTGCTCGCCGTAGGTCAGAAGCTCTGCCAGGCGCGAGACCGTTGCGGCATCGGGCTCTTGCTCAAACGAGGCCAGGTGCACAAAGCGGGCCGTAAGCCCAATGATCTTGTCAGAAATGCCGTGAAGGCGGGGCAGCAGTTGCTGGACTTTGAATTCGCTGATGGCGTTGCCGCCATCGAAGAAGCACAGGGGCAGGGTCACGTTGGCGGCCTATGGGCTAAGGGGTCCCCGAAGAGACAAGCCCACGATTTTATCCGGCCAGTTCCCGTTCCTTCAGCCGTTCGGGGAAGCCTGGAGCCGCGTGGCCTCCCAGACCTTGAGCGCGTCCACGGTGGCAGCCACGTCGTGTACGCGCACCACCCGGGCGCCCTTGTCCACCGCCATCAAGGCTGCAGCGATGCTGGCCGCCACCCGGTCGGATGGTTGCTCGCGCCCCGTGACGGCGCCCAGCGACGACTTGCGAGACCACGCCGCCATCAGCGGGAAGCCGCTGTGCATCAATTCATGCTGGCGCGCCAGCAGGCTGAAGTTCTGCTCCACCGTCTTGCCGAAGCCCACGCCGGGGTCCAGCACCACCCTTGCCCGCGCCACCCCTTTCTCCATCAAGGCATTGGCGCGTTCGTCCAGGAACCTGGCCACAACCGGCACCACATCCCCCTCCATCGGGCTCGACTGCATGGTCTGCGGGTCCCGGTGCATGTGCATGAGGCAAATGCCGCAAGAAGGATGCGCGGACACTGCCGCAAGTGCCCCCTCGCGACGCAGCGCCCAGACATCGTTGACGACGTCGGCGCCTGCGTCCAGCACCGCGCGCATCACCTCGGGCTTGTACGTGTCCACCGAAACCGCGACACCCAGACGCACAGCCTCCTGGACCACGGGCAGAACCCGGCGCAGCTCTTCGTCCAACGACACCGCGGGCGAACCGGGGCGGGTGGATTCTCCGCCAACGTCCAGGATGTGGGCCCCTTCCGACACCAGGCGCTCGCAGTGCCGAATGGCTGCCTGGGTGGTCACGTACTCGCCGCCATCGGAAAAGGAATCTGGCGTCACGTTGACGATTCCCATTACCTTCGGGGATGCAAGATTGATCTGGAAGCGACTGGTCTGCCACAGCATGGTCAAGGCCCCAATGAAAAGCGGGGCCGAGGCCCCGCAGAGAGTTTGATCGGTGTTCCCGAAAGTTTCAGGCAGCCGTGGGAGCCGGGTCGGGATTGACCGTGGGTGCACCACCACCGCCACCGCCAACGGTCGGATTGCGTGGGGTCCAGTCTTTTGGAGGCCGAGGAGGCTTGCCGGCCATGATGTCGTCGATCTGCTCGGCGTCGATGGTTTCCCACTCCAGCAGCGCATGGGCCATGGCGTGCATCTTGTCGCTGTGCTCCTCGATCAGGTCACGCGCCAGCTTGTACTGCTGGTCGATGATGCGACGCACCTCGGAATCGACCTTCTGCATGGTCTGCTCGCTCATGTTGGTGGTTTTCGTCACCGAGCGGCCCAGGAACACCTCGCCTTCGTTCTCGGCGTAGACCATCGGTCCCAGGGCATCGGTCATGCCGTAGCGCATGACCATGTCGCGGGCAATGGTGGTGGCACGCTCGAAGTCGTTGCTGGCACCGGTGGTCATCTGGTTCATGAACACTTCTTCGGCGATGCGGCCGCCGAACAGCATGCTGATCTGATTCAGCATGTATTCCTTGTCGTAGCTGTAGCGGTCCTGCGCCGGCAGGCTCATAGTCACACCCAGTGCGCGCCCACGCGGAATGATGGTGACCTTGTGCACCGGATCACATTTGGGCAGCAGCTTGCCAATCAGCGCATGGCCCGACTCGTGGTACGCCGTGTTGCGACGCTCCTCTTCGGGCATCACCATGCTCTTGCGCTCCGGGCCCATGAAGATCTTGTCCTTGGCCTTTTCAAAGTCCTGCATTTCCACCACGCGCGCATTGCGTCGGGCGGCCATCAGGGCGGCCTCGTTGCACAGGTTGGCCAGGTCCGCACCACTCATGCCGGGCGTGCCACGGGCGATGATGGAGGGGTTGACGTCGGTACCCAGCGGCACCTTGCGCATGTGCACGTTGAGAATTTGCTCGCGACCCCGAATGTCGGGCAGCGTCACATACACCTGGCGGTCAAAGCGTCCCGGGCGCAACAGGGCTGCGTCCAGAATGTCGGGGCGGTTGGTGGCAGCCACCACGATCACACCCAGGTTGGTCTCGAAGCCGTCCATTTCGACAAGCATCTGGTTCAACGTCTGTTCGCGCTCGTCATTGCCACCGCCGAGGCCGGCGCCACGTTGCCGGCCCACGGCATCGATCTCGTCGATGAAGATGATGCAAGGTGCGTTTTTCTTCGCGTTCTCGAACATGTCGCGAACGCGGGCAGCACCCACACCGACAAACATCTCGACGAAATCGGAGCCGGAAATGCTGAAGAACGGAACCTTGGCCTCACCGGCAATGCCTTTGGCCAACAGGGTTTTGCCAGTACCAGGGGGGCCCACCAGCAGCAGGCCACGCGGAATACGACCGCCCAGTTTCTGAAACTTTTGCGGGTCTTTCAGGAAATCCACGACTTCCTTGACCTCCTCCTTGGCCTCGTCACACCCGGCAACGTCGGCAAACGTGACGGTGTTGTTGTTTTCGTCCAGCATGCGGGCCTTGCTTTTCCCGAAGCTGAAGGCACCGCCTTTGCCACCGCCCTGCATCTGGCGCATGAAGTAGATCCACACACCGATCAGCAGCAGCATTGGCCCCCAGCTCATCAGGATCGTCAGAAGCAAGGAGCCTTCCTCGCGGGGACGCACATCGAATTTGACGTTGTTGTTGATGAGGTCACCCACCAGCCCACGGTCCAGCGAGGTCGCCGTGGTCCGTACACGCCGGTCGTCCTGGGTGATGGCCACAATTTCCGTGCCTCCCGGACCTTCCTGGATGGTGGCGCTCTTGATGCGCTGGCCCTTCACTTCATCAATGAATTCCGAATAGCCGATGTACCCGGCCCCGGCGGTCGTGCGGCCATCGAATTGCTTGAAGACCGTGAAAAGCACCATGGCGATAACCATCCACACGGCGATTTTCGAA
Organism: Hydrogenophaga sp.; assembly: GCA_025458915.1. Taxonomy (GTDB): domain Bacteria; phylum Pseudomonadota; class Gammaproteobacteria; order Burkholderiales; family Burkholderiaceae_C; genus Hydrogenophaga. The sequence goes on along the minus strand of JALORL010000006.1, from coordinate 15,685 downwards.
AACCACTGGTTGTTCAAGGGCGGCTCCTGACGATTGAAATAGGCATGTAGCTTGTCATGTTTGGGTCATTTTAGGCCTTTCAAGCCCATTGGCTGGCCCAATTTTGACCGCCCCTGTCAATGAGAGGGATAGACAAGCCTCCATGCAGGCAACACTGTCACGTGATGAGACCTTGCCCAACCAGAAAGGTTTCCGACGATTTGTCGCGGGACGCCTTGGGTTTGAAGGTTTTGACGGTCCTGAATCGCTGTCTGAACAAGGCCACCATGGCGTCATAGGCACCCCCATGAAATATCTTGACGATCAGGGTGCCGTCTTTTTTGAGGTGGCTCCAGGCGAAGTCCACCGCCAGCTCGATCAGATCGGCAATGCGTGCTGCATCGGCCGAAGCGATACCGGAGAGGTTGGGCGCCATGTCGGACACCACCAGATCCACGGCCTGAATCCCGCGGTCGGTCAATGCCTGCTTCAGCTCTGCGAGAACCGCCTCTTCGCGGAAGTCGCCCAGAATGAAGTGCACGCCCTCGATCGATTCCATCGGCAGCAAGTCCAGCGCAACAATGTGTCCGTGCAAGGCACCTGCCGCTGCTCCCTGGGGGCTCAGGCGGCGCCGGATGTACTGGCTCCAGGCACCCGGAGCCGAACCGAGGTCGACCACACAGTCCCCGGGGCGAATCAAGCCCAAGGTTTCGTCAATCTCTTTCAGCTTGTAAGCCGCGCGGGCGCGGTAGCCTTCTTTCTGGGCAAGCCGCACGTACGGGTCGTTGACGTGCTGGTTCAGCCACGCCTTGTTGACCTTCTTGCTCTGCGTTTTGACTTTCATGCCCATGGGGACGCCCGCCGCGTGACTAAACGATAATTCTCCCATGCCCCAGATCACACTCACTCCCGCCCAGCGCAAAGTTCACCGTGCCGATGCCCACCACCTCAACCCGGTCGTGCTGGTGGGTGGCGACGGTCTGACCCCAGCCGTCATAAAGGAGATCAACGCGGCTCTCCATGCACACGGACTGATCAAGGTCCGTGTGTTCAGCGACGATCGGGTCGCCCGTGAGGCGATGTTGCAATCCCTTGCGGACGAACTGGATGCAGCGCCGATCCAGCACATTGGAAAACTGCTGGTGCTGTGGCGCCCGGTGCCGGAGAAGGTCAAGGCACCGGATGAAGACCGCAAGCCGGGTCCGCGCGACGTGAAAGTGCTCAAGTTCAGCAAGCGTGGCGGGCAGCGGCCTGAGGTCAAGGTGGTCCGGGTACTGGGCAACCAGCGCCTGACACCTGGTGGACAGGTCAAGCGCGCCAAGGTACTCAAAAAGAGCGTCAAGAAGTCGGCCCTGTAGGGGTCGATGGTCTCCCGGCTGAGCCTGCAGGCGGCTTGAACTTCCTTTCGTGAGCCGCATCTGAGAACCCAAGCATTCAACGAACGACTCCATGGACTCCAACCCTCTGCTCGATTTCAGCGATCTCCCCCGGTTCGATGCCATTCGGCCGGAACATGTGGCGCCGGCGGTACAGGCCCTCATTCTGGAAGCTGGCAACGCTCTGGAAACCGTGACGGGCGCCGAATTCCCGGCCCACTGGAAGGCCATTGCAGCCTGTCTGGACGTAGCCACCGAACGCCTCTCCAGGGCATGGGGTGCTGTCAGCCACCTCAACAGTGTGGCCGATACCCCCGAACTGCGTGCCGCCTACAACGACATGCTGCCCAAGGTCACCGAGTTCTGGACCCGGCTGGGTGCCGACGAACGCCTGTACGCCAAGTACAAGGCCATGGACCCGGCCGCCCTCAGTGCGGAGCAGGCGCAGGCACACCGCAACGCCATGCGCGGCTTCATCCTCGGCGGCGCCGAACTGCAGGGCGAGGCCAAGGAACGTTTTGCGTGGCTGCAGGAGCGCCAGGCTGAACTGGGCCAGAAATTCAGTGAGAACGCCCTGGACGCCACGGACTCCTTCGCCATTCACGTTCGAACGGACGAACTGGCAGGTGTCCCGGACGACGTGCTGGCGGCAACAGCCGCCGCAGCCGCCGCCGAAGGCAAGACAGGCCACAAGCTCACGCTCAAGATGCCGTGCTACCTGCCGGTGATGCAATTTGCCCACAACGGTACCGTCCGTGAAAAGTTGTACCGGGCCTACGTCACCCGTGCCAGCGACCAGGCCGAGGGCGAGGCCGTCCGGTTTGACAACACCGAGATCATGGGCGAACTGCTGGCGCTTCGGCACGAAGAGGCGCAGTTGTTGGGACACCGCCACTACGCCGACGTGTCCCTGGTGCCGAAGATGGCGGAATCCCCCGAGCAGGTGGTGAAATTCCTGCGCGACCTGGCCACAAAGGCCCGCCCCTTTGCCGAACGCGACCTGCAGGACATGCGGGAGTTTGCAGCCGACGCACTCGGTCTGACCGACCCCCAGCCCTGGGACTGGCCCTACATCGGCGAGAAGTTGAAAGAGGCCCGGTACGCATTCAGCGAGCAGGAGGTCAAGCCTTACTTCACCGCACCGAAGGTGTTGGCGGGCCTTTTCCAGATCGTGGAAACGTTGTTCGAGGTTTCCATCCGCCCCGACCGGGCACCGGTTTGGCACGACAACGTGTCATTCTTCCGCATTGAGCGGAGTGCCGCCGCCGGCCCAGCGCTGGTGGGCCGGTTCTATCTCGATCCCGCCGCCCGTACCGGCAAACGCGGCGGCGCTTGGATGGATGACGTTCGCGCCCGCTGGATGCGCCCCGACAACCAGCAGTTGCAAACCCCGGTGGCGCATCTGGTGTGCAACTTTGCCGAAGGGGTGGAGGTGGATGGCGTGAAACGGCCCGCGCTGCTCACGCACGACGACGTGATCACCCTTTTCCATGAATTCGGGCACGGTTTGCACCACATGCTCACCCAGGTGAACGAACGCGATGTCTCCGGCATCAGCGGTGTGGAGTGGGATGCGGTCGAGCTGCCCAGCCAGTTCATGGAGAACTTCTGCTGGGAATGGGATGTGCTCAAGCACATGACCGCGCACGTGGACACCGGAGAACCACTTCCCCGCGCGCTGTTCGACAAGATGCTGGCGGCCAAGAATTTCCAGAGCGGCTTGCAGACGCTGCGGCAGGTGGAATTCGCGCTGTTCGACATGCTGCTGCACAGCCTGCCCGGGCCGGCAGCCACCGGCGAGGCCATCATGGCGGTGCTGAACCAGGTGCGCCAGGAGGTGGCGGTGATGCTGCCGCCGGCGTACAGCCGGACCCCGAACACCTTCAGTCACATCTTTGCGGGCGGCTACTCTGCCGGCTACTACAGTTACAAGTGGGCGGAAGTGCTGTCCTCCGATGCCTATGCGGCGTTCGAGGAGGCGGCCCGTCGCGAAGGCCGCAGCAGTACGCTGGACGCAACGACTGGCCGTCGCTACCGCGAGGCGATTCTGGAGGCCGGAGGCAGCAGGCCAGCCATGGAATCGTTCAAGGCTTTCAGGGGCCGGGAGCCCAGCATTGACGCGCTGTTGCGGCACCAGGGCATGGCATGATCTGCTGCCATGTCGGGCCAGGTTGGGCCCGGCCAGAACCGGGACATACAAGAGAAAAGGAGAACCCCATGACAAAGCATTTCGCGGTCAAAGCAAATCATCAACGTTCCCGACCGGGTGCATGGGTGATGCTGGTGGTTCTGGCTGCGGCGGCCCTTCCAGTCGCCGGACAGGGGGTGTACCGCATCGTGGGACCCGATGGCCGGGTGACCTTCTCCGATCAGCCACCGGTACCCGACGCTGCCCCGGCGGCAACGTCTGGACCAGCCTCAAGCGCCCGCAGCGAGGCCGCACTGCCATTTGCGCTCCGTCAGGTCGCCACGCGCTTTCCAGTGGTTCTTTACACGGGGGCGAACTGCACGCCCTGCGAAAGCGGCCGTGCCATGTTGAACGCCCGAGGCATTCCATACACAGAGAAGACTGTCACCACCAGCAACGATGCCGAAGCACTCAAACAGCTGAGCGGAGACACCACCCTGCCCTTCCTGACCATTGGGGGTCAGCAGATCAAGGGTTATTCGGACACCGAGTGGACGCAGTTCCTCAACGCGGCGGGCTACCCGAAACAGTCGGCGCTGCCCACCAGTTACCGGAGGCCAGCCCCTTCGCCACTGGTCACTGCACAGACGGCGGAACCCCCGGCTGCACCCGGTGCCACGGCTGTCAATCCGGGCCCCTCCACGCCACCCGCCTCGGCCGGCGACAACATTCCCGTGAGTCCGCAAAACCCGGGCGGCATCCGGTTCTGAGGAATCGGGGGGCTTGTGCTCCCGCTCAGGACACCGGCCGGAGTGCCTCAGTATTCGATTGTCGTGACACCACTGGCGCCGCCCAGCAGACAAACGTCGGCTTTCTGGAATGCGAACACGCCCACGGTCACCACGCCAGGCCACTGGCTGACGTCTGACTCGAACTGGCGGGGATCCTGCAGGTTCAGGCCGCTGACGTCCAGGATATGCTGGCCGTTGTCGGTGACCAAAGGTACGCCGTCTTTTTGACGCACTGCTGCCTGTCCTCCCAGCGCGGCAAATTGCCGGATCAGCCGGGTGGTGGCCATCGGGATGATCTCCACTGGCAGCGGAAACCTGCCCAGCACCGCTACGCGTTTGGATTCGTCGGCAATGCAGACAAACCGGCGCGACTGGGCAGCGACGATCTTTTCGCGTGTCAGCGCAGCGCCGCCGCCCTTGATCATGTTGCCCTGCCCGTCGATCTCGTCGGCGCCATCGACGTAAACGGCCAGCTCGCCCACTTCATTGGCCTGAAACACCGGGATGCCCAGGGCCTTGAGCCGCGCGGTGCTGGCCTCAGAGCTGGATACAGCGCCCGGAATCCGGTCCTTGATGGTGGCCAGCGCGTCAATGAACTTGTTGACCGTCGAGCCGGTGCCTACGCCAATGATTTCGCCCGGTACCACATACGACAGGGCGGCCTGGCCCACAAGGGCCTTAAGTTGGTCTTGGTTCATTTGAGAGAATCCAGCAGAGTGCAGAACGACAAACCACGATTATCCGATGCCCCTTCTCCCGTACGCCCTGGCCCGCCTCCTTCTGTTCCAGCTGGACGCCGAAACCGCCCACGACCTCACGCTGGACGCCATTGCCCGATCACAGCACTCGGTGCTGCGGAAGGTCTATGCACAAACCCGTGTGAGTGATCCGGTTGCCGTGGCGGGCATGGAATTTCCGAACCGCATCGGGCTGGCCGCCGGGTTGGACAAGAACGCGCGCTGCATCGACGGCCTGGCTGCCATGGGGTTCGGCTTCGTGGAGGTGGGCACGGTGACGCCCAAGGGCCAAACGGGCAATCCGAGGCCCCGCATGTTCCGACTGCCGCAAGCCCGTGCATTGATCAACCGGCTGGGTTTCAACAACGGTGGCCTGGAGGCCTTTCTGGCCAATGTGCAGCAAGCCCGGTTTCGGGCCGACCAGTCCGTGAAACCGATGTGCCTGGGCCTGAACATCGGCAAGAACGCCAGCACGCCGATCGACAAGGCCGTGGACGACTATCTGACCTGCCTGGACGCGGTGTATCCGCATGCCGACTACGTGGCGGTGAACATTTCGAGCCCGAACACGCAGAACCTGCGCAGCCTGCAATCCGATGCTGCGCTGGACGCGCTGCTGGGTTCGCTGTCCGAGCGGCGCGAGCGTCTGGCGCAGAAGACGGGCCATCGAAAGCCCATGTTTCTGAAAATTGCGCCTGATCTCGATGCCGAGCAGATTGCCGTGATCGCCCACACCTTGCTGCGTTATGGCACCGACAGCGCCGGTCAACCCAACCACGCCCTGGGGGTGATCGCCACCAACACCACGCTGAGCCGCGAAGCGGTGCAGGGCATGGAACATGGCGGCGAAGCGGGCGGGCTCTCTGGTGCCCCAGTGCTGGAGCGCAGCAATGCGGTGATCCGGCAGTTGCGCGCCAGCCTGGGCATGGGCTTTCCGATCATTGGTGTGGGTGGGGTGCTCAGTGGCAGCGACGCGGTCAGCAAACTCGACGCCGGTGCCGACCTGGTGCAGATGTATACCGGGCTGATCTACCAGGGACCGGCACTGGTACGGGAAGCCGCGCTGGCGCTCAAGGCCTACGGCGAAGCGTCAGCGCACACCTGATCCAGCAACGACCTCAGCGACTTTCTCGCCAATGGCCAGACAGCTGGTGAGCCCGGGGGACTCGATGCCAAACAGATTCACGAGGCCGGCCACACCATGTGCGGCCGGACCCTGGATGTGGAAATCGGCCGCCGGTTCGTCGGGGCCACTGATTTTGGGCCGCATGCCCGCATAGGCGGGATGCAAGGCACCGTCGGGCAACGCGGGCCAGTAGGCGCGCACCGCTGAATAAAACGCATCACCCCTCCGGGGATCCACCAGCAGGTCGTCCGGCGATTGGGTCCACTGCACATCCGGTCCGAATTTGGCCTGTCCACCCAGATCAATGGTGAGATGGACACCAAGACCCGCCAGGTGGCGGTCCGGCTCGGGTGCGGGGTAGATGAGGCGCTGGAACGGGGATCGGCCTTCCAGTGAAAAATAGCTGCCCTTGGCCCAGAACGCTGGTGGCACGGCGGCCGGCGCGAGTCCGTCAATGCGCTGCGCCAGCTGAACGGCCCCGAGGCCTGCCGCATTGATCACGGTCCTGGCCAGCAGTTCGGTGCCATCCGCACACCGCAACCCGAGGCCCGATGCCGTCACGCACAGGCGCTCCACGCCGGTTCGCAAAACCACCATGCCCCCGGCCTTCTCGAGGTCGCCCTGCAGCGACAGCATGAGCCCATGGCTGTCCACTATGCCGGTGGACGGCGAGTGCACAGCCCCGAGACACTGCAAGGCAGGCTCCATCTCCAGCGCCTGTTCGCGGGTGAGGATCTGCAGATCGTGCACACCGTTGGCCGCTGCCTTGCGCACCAGATCGGGCAGTGCCGCCTGCTGCGAGGCCGAGGTGGCCACGATGAGCTTTCCGCAGCGCCGATGCGCCACCCCTCGCTCCGCGCAGTAGGCGTACAGCATCTGCCTGCCTAGGACGCACAGTCTCGCCTTGAGCGACCCCTTTGGATAGTAGATGCCGGCGTGGATCACTTCGCTGTTGCGCGAACTGGTACCGGTTCCAATGGCTGCCTCGCGTTCCAGCACAAGCACCTCCCGGCCTTGCAGGGCCAGCGACCGGGCCACCGCAAGACCCACCACACCGGCTCCCACCACCACCACATCCACCTGTTCCACAAGCGCTCCTGTGTTCATGCAAGGCACGCCATCCGGCGCACCTGCCGGGATGGTACAGATGCGCAGTCTGCATGGGTTCGCGCCCGCAGTGGCAAGGCGAATCGCTAAAATTGCGGGGTTTTCCCTCATCCAACGGAACCACAGCATGTCCCTTTTCTCAGCCGTCGAAATGGCGCCCCGCGACCCCATCCTGGGCCTGAATGAACAGTTCGCCAGCGACACCAATCCGAAAAAAGTCAACCTGGGTGTCGGCGTTTACTTTGACGACAGCGGCAAGCTGCCTCTGCTGCGTTGCGTGCAGGCCGCAGAAAAAGCCATGATGGAGAAGCCCACCGCGCGGGGCTACCTCCCGATCGATGGCATTGCGTCCTACGACGCTGCAGTGAAGGGCCTGGTCTTCGGCGCCGAAAGCGAGCCCGTCACTTCCGGCCGGGTGGCCACAGTGCAGGCAATCGGTGGTACGGGCGGCCTGAAAATCGGTGCAGACTTTCTGAAACGACTCAGCCCCGCGGCCAAGGTGCTCATCAGCGATCCCAGCTGGGAGAACCACCGCGCTCTGTTCACCAACGCCGGATTCGAGGTGGACACCTACGCTTACTACGACGCCGAGCGCCGTGGCGTGAACTTCGACGGGATGCTGTCCAGCCTGAACGCTGCGCAGGCTGGCACGATCGTGGTGCTGCATGCCTGCTGCCACAACCCGACGGGTTACGACATCACACCCGCTCAATGGGATCAGGTGATCGAGGTCGTCAAGCTGCGTCAGCTCACTCCCTTTCTGGACATGGCGTATCAAGGTTTTGGCCACGGCATCGCGGAAGACGGTGCGGTGATTGGCAAGTTCGTGGCGGCGGGCCTGACCTTCTTCGTCTCGACATCGTTCTCCAAGAGCTTCAGTCTGTACGGCGAGCGTGTTGGGGCTTTGTCGGTTCTGTGCGACAGCAGGGAAGAAGCTGCCCGGGTGCTGTCCCAGCTGAAGATCGTGATCCGCACCAACTACTCCAACCCGCCGACGCACGGTGGAGCGGTGGTGGCCGCGGTGCTGAATAATCCGGAGCTGCGGGCTCTCTGGGAGCAGGAACTGGGCGAGATGCGCGTGCGCATCAAAGCCATGCGCCAGAAACTGGTCGACGGACTCAAGGCCGCTGGTGTGCAGCAGGACATGGGTTTCATCACCAGCCAGATCGGCATGTTCAGCTACTCGGGCCTGAGCAAGGACCAGATGGTTCGTTTGCGCTCCGAGTTCGGCGTGTACGGAACAGACACCGGGCGCATGTGCGTGGCTGCGTTGAACAGCCAGAACATCGACCATGTGTGTGCGTCGATTGCCAAGGTGATGTGACCCAGCGCCTCCCGAGCAGGCCGCCTTCGGGCGGCTTTTTTCTTGGCCGCGCAGGACCATCGCCGGTCTTGCTTTCACCAAGGCGACAAATCTGACCCCGAAATAGGTGTTTTTCCCCGCCTACGCAGCGGGACAAACTGCTATATTGCTGCACTGCAACATAAACAACGCCATCGCCCATGCTCTACCAGATTTACGAAACCCAGCGCTCCATCATGGAGCCGTTCGCCGACCTGGCCGAAGTGGCAGCCAAGCTGTACAGCAATCCGTTGCTGCCCATCGCTCAATGGCCGGGATCACAGCGCATTTCGGCAGCCTATGACCTGATGCACCGGTTGGGCAAGGATTACGAGAAGCCGGAGTTCGGCATCCGCACCGTGGACGTTGATGGCGTTGATGTTGCCATTCATGAACGGGTGGAGATCAACAAGCCGTTTTGCGAACTGCGGCGCTTCAAGCGGTTCACCGACGATGCCAACACGCTGACCCAACTCAAGGGGCAACCCGTGGTGCTGGTGGTGGCGCCGCTGTCCGGGCACTACGCGACCCTTCTGCGCGATACGGTGCGCACCATGCTCAAGGAGCACAAGGTCTACATCACCGACTGGAAAAACGCCCGCCTGGTACCGTTGTCGGAGGGTGAGTTCCACCTGGACGACTATGTGAACTATGTGCAGGAGTTCATCCGCCACCTGCAGGCCAAGTACGGCAACTGCCATGTCATCAGCGTGTGCCAGCCCACCGTGCCGGTGCTGGCCGCTGTGTCGCTCATGGCCAGCAGAGGCGAAACGACCCCGCTGACCATGACGATGATGGGTGGTCCGATCGACGCCCGCAAGTCGCCGACCGCAGTGAACAACCTCGCGGTACAGCGCAGCCACAGCTGGTTCGAGAACAATGTGATCTACCGCGTGCCTGACAGCTTTCCGGGCGCCGGGCGGCGCGTGTATCCGGGGTTCCTGCAGCACACCGGTTTCGTCGCCATGAACCCGGACCGGCATGCCACCAGCCACTACGACTATTTCCAGGACCTGATCAAGGGCGACAATTCCAGCGCAGAGAGCCACCGCCGGTTCTACGACGAGTACAACGCCGTGCTCGACATGGACGCCGACTACTACCTGGAAACCATTGAAACCGTGTTCCAGGATTTCAAACTGGTGCATGGAACCTGGGACGTGCGCAACGAGAACGGCCGAGTGGAACGCGTGCGCCCGCAGGACATCCGAACCACGGCTCTGCTAACGGTGGAAGGTGAGCTGGACGACATTTCCGGGTCGGGCCAGACAGCCGCCGCCCACGACCTGTGTACCGGCGTTCCGCCCCAGCAACACATGCATTACGAGGCAAAAGGTGCGGGTCACTACGGCATCTTCAGCGGTCGGCGCTGGCGGGAAATGGTGTACCCGGTCGTAAAGGCGTTCATCATCAGCCATCAGCCTACCGAGCCGGCAGACGCCTCAGAGGCCTCAGAGGCCGCACCGGTTCCAACGGCCACTGTGAAAGCCGCCAAACGCGCGGCGCCCCGCAAACCGGCGGCGAAAGCCGCAAAAACGGTGCAAGCGGCCCCGGCGAAGGCCAGTGCAGGCGCCGTCCGGCAGCGCAATGGCGTCAAAAAGGTCAGCGCAACGTCCAAGGGTTGAACGTGCGGCCGCCACGCCGGCAGGTGTGGAGAACGGGCTGTCTGCAACCCCAGAAGCAGTGACATCCGGCATGCATCCCCTTGTCCAGCGCATCAACGATGCATTGCCGCAAACGCAATGCACGCGGTGCGGGTACCCGGACTGCGAGGCCTACGCACGGGCCATTGCGCACGGCGAGGCTGGCATCAACCAGTGCCCGCCGGGCGGAAGCGAAGGCATTGAACGGCTCGCTGCCATCACCGGGCAACCGGTTCGCCCCCTGGATCGCGCACGGGGCATCGAGGGCCCGCTCACCATGGCCGTCATCGACGAGACCTGGTGCATTGGTTGCACGCTCTGCATCAAGGCTTGCCCGACCGATGCCATTGTTGGAATCCACAAGCGCATGCACACGGTGCTGGAGCAACACTGCACCGGCTGCGAACTGTGTCTGCCAGTGTGTCCGGTCGACTGCATCACGCTGGAGGTGGTGGACCCTGACACCACCGGCTGGCAGGCCTGGTCGGCAGAACAGGCCGCCCACGCCAGGGGGCGTTACGCGTCCCGCAAGCGCCGGCTGGAGCGGGAGAAGCAGGAACATGACGAGCGGCTGGAAGCCAAGGCCCGCCTGAAGCTGAGCGATCTGGCGGCCCATTCGCAGCACACCGATGCCGGGGTGCTGGACCGCAAGCGGGCCGTGATCGAGGCGGCACTGGAGCGCGCCCGAGCCCGCCGCGACACCACCTGAATCAGGCGGCCACGCGGGCCCCCACGGTCTTGTAGACGCCGCAGCCCACATAAAGCTGGTCGATCTTCATCACATAAGACATCTTGCCCTGGATGCTGCCAATGACCGGGTTGGCAATGTCGTATTCCACCCAGCCAGGTTCGATTTCCGCCTGCGCCACGATGTCTTCGAGCAGGGCTTGACCATCCACCCCTGCGATGTCCTGGACTCGGCTGCCCACCTTGTCGGGCTTGCCGCCAAAGGCTCGGTACACCCCCTGAGCGTCCAGCGCAAACACGTACATGTCGCGGTCGTGAAAACCCCGGGATGGATCGGTGAGGTCCCGCACAAAAGCGTCCAGGCTGGTGCTGCGGCGGTGCTCCAGGGCGCGTTGCACCAGGTGCATGGCCTCTTCGGCAGTGCCCTGCTGTAGTGCAAAGGAGGACACGGCTTTGGACAGGTGGGCCGCGCGTTGCTCCAGCTGGTTGGCTTGTGCCACGGCCCGCTCCACCATTTGCGCGTTGCGCTGGGTGATCTGGTCGAGCTGACTGACGGCGGAGGAGATTTCGCTCAGGCCGCTGCTCTGCTCGGCACTGGAAGCGGAAATCAGCGACATGTTCTCTGCCACCCCGCGTACGCCGTTGACGATGTCCGCCATGCTGCTGCCGGCGTTGCGGATCTGCGCCACACTGACGTCCACCTGCTGGCGAGAGGTTTCGATGAGCTGGCGGATTTCCTTCGACGACGCCGCCGAACGCTGTGCCAGCGAGCGCACTTCGCTGGCCACCACCGCAAAACCACGGCCCTGCTCTCCGGCCCGGGCCGCCTCGACCGCCGCATTGAGAGCGAGGATGTTGGTCTGAAACGCCAGGCTGTCGATCACGCCGATGATTTCGTTCATCTGCTGGGCGCTCTTTTGGATTGCCTCCACCGACGACACGGCCTTGCCCATGGACTGGGAACCGGCCTCGGCCACGCCGCGCACGTTGGTGGCCTGCTTGTCCGAGTCGCTGGCGGTGTCGGCGTTGAGGTTCACGGTGCTGGAGAGCTGATGCACACTGGCGGCAGTCTGTTCCAGGTTGGCCGCCTGCTGTTCTGTCCGTTCGGCCAGGTCGCGGTTGCCCACGGCAAGGCTGCGGCCTGCATGGGCCACCAAAGCCGAATTGCTGCGCACTTCGGCCACCATGGCGGAAAGGTTCGCATTCATGGTACCCAGGAGCTTGGCCAGCTCGGCCAGTTCGTCGCGACCACGCACCTCGATGTGCGCCCGCAAATTGCCCGACGAGGTCTGGCGCATGACGTCGATGGCGTGGCGGAAGTCGATCATGAAGCTGGTGTAGAAGGCCAGCATGAGGTAGGCGACCAGCAGGAGACCAGCGCCCACCGCTGCGAGCGAGAGGGCCAGCATGCGGCGCTCCTTGTCCACCCGTTGCGTGAGCAGGGTGTCCAGCTGGGTCTGCACCGCTTGCTGGTAGTCGGCCACGGCCGAGATGGCACGCGTGCCGGCGGCGAAATAGTCCGCTGCGGACATGCCACCCTGCGGCCCCAGGGCCGCGGCGGCTTCGCTCAGGAAAACCTCCACTGCCTGCGCTGTCTGCTGGCCGTTCAGGTTGCTCTGACCGTACTTTTGCGAAAACTGCTGCAAATACAGGATGTCGGCAGTGGCAGCCTGAGCATCGGCAATGAGCATGGCCACGCGGTTGACCATCTGCGGGTCGCGCTCGGTGCGGGCGAGTTGGCCGGCGCCCAGGCCACGGGCCTGGCCGAGCAGCTCACCCCATGGCGCAGATCGCGCACCAGTGCGCTGTGGCGCGCGAACGACTCGGGCGCCTGCATCCGCTCGCTTGCCGCCAGGTCGCTGGCGGCTTGGCGCAAGGGCCTCCATTCGGTATCCAGGCCAAAGTCGGGCCGTTCGGCCAACAACTGATCCACCGCAGCCAATCGGGTCTGCAGCTGCTGCCGAGTTTCCTGCAGTGCCGCGCGGGCGCCAGCATCCCCCGAGAGCAACATGTTGGTCTGGCCCCGGTGCTTTTGCACTTCAACCACCACGGCGTTGAGTTGTTGCGCCATCCGTGCGCCATGGATCTCGGCCTCGGTGAAGGCGATCGATTCGTTGACGCGCTGCGTCAGCAAGAGGCTGATGATCACCAGCGGCACGAACAGCACCAGTGCCAGCACGCCCAGTTTGGTGGGCAGGCGCAGCAGGCGCATGAACTGCACGCCGGGGCGCAACGGTTTGAAAGAATACATCTGGAGGCACTCCGCCAATGGTCGTTGGATGGCTATCGGCTGGGCGCAGCCGGGCTTGAGGGGAATGGCTTTGGAGTCTTTTCCTGCCGGGCTGCGTTTCAGTGCAAGCCGCGGATGCCGGACTGCCGTGCCTCGAAGTACCGAAACAGCTGTACCGCCATCAGGCGCAGGGTGTCGTCGGCCAGGTTGTGCGCGTCCTTGAGTTGCTGCAGCGCGTAGCACCGGTCGCACATCATCAGCGCGCGGCTGACGCACATGCCATGCCCCGCCATGCGCAGGGTGAAGGCTTCCAGGAGCTCTGGAGGCCAGGGCATGGCCAGTTCGCGTTCGCGCCAGGTCTGCGGCTGCTGCGCCCACCGCTGGTCGCCCTGCGACAACAAATCGCTCGGTTGAACATCTGCCGATGGGGCGGATGACATGGACGGTGATGGGGCGTTCATGGCGCTCTCCTGAAATCGGCAGCCTGCCGGTGGATGTACAAAACAAGAGGTTACGGATTCGCCGGTTCAGCTTTGCCTTGAAAAACAACGCAAAAGGCGGCCAGCCGTTTGTTTCTCGGCAGCGATGGGCACAATCTGAGGATGAAATCCGCCACCCGTCTGACCAAACTCACCGGCCGGTCAGGTGTTCTGCGGTGTCTGGCGCTGCGCGCCCGGCCACTGGCGAATCGCCATGGGGCCGACCGAACGCGAGCTATTCACCGTGCTCGAAGGCCGTTGTCGCGTACACGATGTGTTGGGTGGCTTTGAAGAGGCCGGTCCGGGTGAAGGCATCTACATCCCACCCAGCTTCGAGGGGGCGTTTGAGGTGCTGGAACCCCTGACCAAGACCTACATGATCTGCGAGTGAGCCCCGCGGCATCCAGATGAAAAAACCCCGTCAGGCAAACACCTGGCGGGGTCTGTCTCCTCGGACCTGTTTCTTCAGGTTGGCAGGGTGGCCAGTTTCGAGAACGCGGCGACCACCTCCGGTGGCGCCTGCACAAGCTCGATCAGCACGCCCTCCCCGGCCACGGGGAATTCTTCGTTGGCCTTCGGGTGCAGGAAGCAGATGTCGAATCCGGCGGCGCCCTTGCGCATGCCGCCCGGTGCAAAGCGCACGCCCTGTGCCGTCAGCCAGCTCACCGCCGCAGGCAGATCGTCGATCCACAGGCCCACGTGGTTGAGCGGGGTGGTGTGCACGGCGGGTTTCTTGTCCGGGTCCAGGGGCTGCATCAGGTCCACCTCCACCTTCAGTGGGCCGCTGCCCAGGGCGCAGATGTCTTCATCCACGTTTTCGCGCTCACTGCGAAACGTTCCTGTGACTTCCAGGCCCAACATGTCCACCCAGAGTGTCTGCAGTCGCTTCTTGTCGGGGCCGCCAATGGCGATCTGCTGGATGCCCAGCACCTTGAAGGGACGGTTTGGCTTCATTCAAACTCCACGATGGGCTGGTCCACCGAGAGCGATTCGCCCTTGGAGGCCAGCACCTTGGCCACGGTGCCGTCGGCGGCGGCGAACAGCACGTTTTCCATCTTCATGGCTTCGATGACGGCCACGCGCTCACCGGCCTGCACCTTCTGCCCGGGCTGTACCGCCACCTCCACCAGCAGGCCCGGCATGGGCGACAGCACATAGCGGCTCATGTCGGGTGGTGCCTTGAACGGCATCAGCGCGTGCAGTTCGGCCATGCGCGGCGACACCACCATGGTCTCCAGGCGCGTGCCGTTGTGCTGCACCACCAGCGCCAGCGGATTGCGCGGCGAGCCGCGTTCCATTTGCGCAGTGAAGGGCTTGCCGTTGCACTGGCCGCTGATGACGACGTCGTTCAGCCGCGAGGGCGACGAGATCTGGTAGCGCTTGTCGCCCACCACCACCAGCGCCGTGCCGGTTTCGCCCACCACCTCGTCCACGTGCACCGGGGTGTAGCGGTGCTTGCCATCGCCCGACAGGCTGATGACCCGGTAGTCGTGGCCCACCTTGACGCCATAGCCCGGCAACTGGCCGGTGAGTCCGTCTTCCGCGCGGAAGCCCTGGCCGTAGTGCTCGGCAATGAAACCGGTGTTGAAGTCGCCCGCCACGAACTTCGGGTGCGCCAGCAGCGCGGCCTGGAAGGGAATGTTGCTGCTGATGCCGCGGATCACGAAGGCGTTGAGGGCTTCGCGCATCTTGGCGATGGCATCCAGCCGGTCGTTGCCGTGTACGATGAGCTTGGCGATCATCGAGTCGTAGTACATGGGAATTTCGCCACCGTCCTGCACACCGGTGTCCACGCGCACGCCGAGCAAGTCCTGCGTGTTGCCCTGGTGCATGCTCGCGGGCGGCGGGTTGAAGCGCACGAGCCGGCCGGTGCTGGGCAGGAAATTGCGGAACGGGTCTTCGGCGTTGATGCGGCACTCGATGGCCCAGCCGTTGCGCTTCACGTCCGCCTGGGTGAGCGGCAGCTTTTCACCCGCCGCCACGCGGATCATCAGCTCCACCAGATCCAGCCCGGTGATGCATTCGGTGACCGGGTGCTCCACCTGCAGGCGGGTGTTCAT
>JALORL010000259.1 GCA_025458915.1 Hydrogenophaga sp. | reverse complement strand
ATGCCGTTGTCGCTCACCGTGATGCAGGCCTGCCGGCCTTCGGTGGTGGCGCTCACCCGCACCAGCGGAGCGCGGCCAGCCGGCACGAACTTCAGCGCGTTGGCCAGCAGGTTCTGGAACAGCAGCGACAGCAGGCTGGCGTCGCCCTGGACCGTGGGCAGGGGGTCGATGTGCAGCGTGCCGCCGCTGTTGTCCAGGCGCGCGGCCAGCGCGTCGCGCAGGTCTCCGAGCACCGTATTCAGGGGTACCGGGGCCAGCGGTTCGGTTTCGCCCGCCTGCTGCAGGCGGGCGTAGCGCACCACATCGTCGAGCAGGGTGCGCATGCGCTGGCTGGCCTTGCGCACGCGCTGCAGGTGCTGCTGCGCATCGGCCGGCAGGATGGTGCCGTGGTCGTCGAGCACCAGACCGGTGAACTGGGCAATGGTGTTGAGCGGCTCGCGCATGTCGTGCGAGGCCATGCGCACGAACTGCAGCAGGCTTTCGTTGGCCAGGGCCAGATGGTCGGCGGTGTGGCGCAGGCTTTCGTGGCTGGCGCTGAGTTCCTTCATGGCAGTGGCGAGCTTGCGGCGGTCCTCGGCCGAGAGCTGGCGCAGTTCGTCGTTGGCGGCCTTCAGGCGCAGCTGGGTGCGGGCGCGTGCCTGCACCACCGCCGGGCGCAGCGGCTTGGCAATGAAGTCGGCCGCGCCTTTTTCCAGGCCGGCGCGCTCGAAGTCTTCTTCGGCGTGGCTGGTGATCATGATCACCGGGGTGTCGGCCAGCCGCGGGTCGGCGCGCAGGGCGTCGAGCACGTCGAAGCCGGAGAGGCCGGGCATTTCGGCGTCCAGCAGCATGAGGTCGGCGGGCGTTTCCCTGAGCAGGCGCAGCGCGTCTGCTCCGCGGGTGGCAAAGCGCAGCCGGGCCATGCCGTGCAGGGCCTTGGCCAGGGCCTGGATCATGCCGGGGTCGTCGTCGACGATGAGGATGCCGGGCAGCTCGGGGGAGTCGGTGCTGCCGTCTGCTGCGGGCGCGCGGTCGCCGGGGGTGGGCGCGTTCATGGGCGTGTCCCGGCGGTGAGCAGTTCGCCGGCGCCAGCGAAGTCCAGGCTGTCGAGCTTGTCGGTGAGCTGCGCATGCAGGGCCGGGCCCAGGTGGGCGCGCAGGCTGGCCGCATGCGCCTCCACCAGCGCAAGTGCGCCCAGGTCCTGCTGGTCCAGCAGGTCACCGAGCTGGCGCAGCACGGCCGGCTCCAGCGGGGCGGCATCGGCGGTGGCCGCCGCTGCGGCAGCGGCGGCTGCACTGTCGGCGGCCATGAAGGGCGCTGCAGCCGCCTGCAGCGCCTGCAGCGCCTGGCCGATCGCCTGCCAGTGCGGTGTGCATTGCCCCACCGGGTGGCCGTCGCGCAGGGCGTTTTCCAGCAGGCCGGCTTCGCGGTGCAGCAAGCCGGCGTCGATCAGGCCTGCCGAGCCCTTGAGCTTGTGCGCGCCTGCAGCGAGGTCGTTGCGTTGTTCTGGTGACATGGTTTCAGACAGAGCGGAGCCGGCCCAGGGTCCGAATTCGTTGAACAGCCGGCGCAGCGAGGAGCGTAGCAGTGTCGTGTCGCCGCCCAGGCGCCGGGCAGCGCACGCGCCGTCGATGCCGTCGATCTCCGGCCAGTCGACCGGGCATTCCGAACCGGCCACCTCGGCCTGCCGCACCGGCAATGCAGCGCCGGTGGCGGCTTCGATCACCTGCCGCACGGTGCGCACCAGCAGCTGGGGGTCCAGCGGCTTGGTGAGGAAGGCGTTCATGCCGGCGTCCACCGTGCGGCGGCGCTCTTCGGCCAGGGCGCCGGCGGTCAGCGCGATCACCGGCAGCTTGCGGTGCGCGGGGTTCTGGCGCAGGAGCCGCGTGGCCTCCAGACCGTCCATGTCGGGCATCTGCACGTCCATCAGCACCACGTCGAACGGCGCTTCGGACTGCTCGATGCGCTGCAGGGCCTGCCGGCCGGTGCTGCCGGTGACCACGGAAGCGCCTTCGCGGTGCAGCAGGTGCTGGGCGATTTCGAGGTTGATTTCGCTGTCGTCCACCAGCAATACCCGCACCTGCGGCAGCCACAGGGTGGTCTGGCCTTTCACCGGTACCAGGGGCATGAGCCGGTCTGTGCTGCTGTGGCGCGCCACCAGGCCCTGGTTGACCGCGTTGAACAGCATGGAGCTGTTGACCGGCTTGGTCAGGATGTCGGAGGCCAGGTGCCGGGTGTCCAGCTGTTCGAGGCGATCGCGCTCGGTGCTTGAGACCATCAACGCCGCTGGAAGCTGGTCCATGTGGATGCGTGCGTGCAGCTGGGCCAGCGCCTGCAAGCCGTCGATGCCGCCGAGCTGCCAGTCCACGAGCATCGCGTCGGGCAGGGTGTGGCCGCTGGCAGAGCGCTCGCACATCCATTCGACCAGCGCTTCGCCGGAGGCAAAGGCCACGGTCTGCCAGCCGAAGGCGCGCGCGAGGTCGATCAGCGCCTGGCGCTCGGTGTCCTCGTCGTCCACCACCGCGATGTGCAGTGCCGTGTGTTCGGTGTGGCTGGCGCCGACCGCATCGGGCAGGCCCAGTGGCAGCTCGAACCAGAAGGTGCTGCCTTCCCCCGGAACGCTGTGCAGGCCCACCTGGCCACCCATGGCCTCGGCCAGCCGGCGCACGATGGACAGACCCAGGCCGGTGCCGCCGAACTGGCGCGTGGTGGAGGCATCGGCCTGGGTGAAGGGGGCGAACAGCCTGGCCTGCGCTTCCGGGGAGATGCCCAGGCCGGTGTCGCGCACCTCGGCACGCAGGCGCACCGTTCCCTCGGGGTCGTCGGCGTGGGGGGTGACCGATCGCACATGCACGCGCACGCTGCCGGCCTTGGTGAACTTGATGGCGTTGCCCACCAGGTTGTTGAAGATCTGGCGCATGCGCAGGGCGTCGCCGATGAGCAGCGAGGGCAGGGTGTCTGCGCCCTCCACGCCGAAGGCCAGCTGCTTGTTCTGCGCCTGCTCGCGGAACAGGTTGTCGAGGTCGCTGAAGAGTTCGTCGAGCCGGAAGGGTTCGGGCAGCAGGGTGAGCTCGCCGGCCTCGATCTTGGCCAGATCGAGCACATCGTTGACGATGCCCAGCAGCGACTTGCTCGCCATGAGCGACTTTCTCAGAAGGTCCCGCTGCTTGGGCTGCAGCTCGGTGTCGGCCAGCATGTGGCTCAGGCCGATGACGGCGTTCAGCGGGGTGCGGATCTCGTGGCTCATGTTGGCCAGGAACTCGCCTTTGGCCTTGGAGGCGGCCTCTGCCTCGTCCGTGGCGCGCACCAGGTCGGTGATGTCGATGCGGAAGCCCACGGTGTGGCCGTCGGGCAGCTGGCGCTCGATCACGCGCACCACCCGGCCGTTGGCCAGGCGCTGCACGAAATAGGC
>JALORL010000258.1 GCA_025458915.1 Hydrogenophaga sp. | reverse complement strand
TGCCCGCGTTTGTACCAGCGCCAAACAAAAAGCCCGCGGGTGCGGGCCTTGGGGAGGTGGGGTGCGGATGGGGCTGGTGAGCCCTTCGACAGGCTCAGGACAGGCCTAGCTCGACCAGAAGGGAGACATGAACGCGTCAACCAAAAAAGGCAGCCCAACCGCCTCCGGGACGACGTGTCTGCGTCCAGGGCACCCGAGGATCCGGCTCCGCCGGTCCAATGGGTGCGTCCCCCTGCCAAGCGCCGCGCAGCGGCGCGCCAGAGCGGGGGGAAGCCGCGTCAATCGCTTCAACCTGGATGGTCAGCTTGGTGTCGTCGGCCACGCCCATCTGCAGGCCCCAGTTCACACCCCACTGGCTGCGCTTGATGGTGGTCTCGAAGTCGCCACCGCACACCTCGCGCTTGAGCATCGGGTGATCGAAGCAGTTGAAGCGCACCGCCTTGAGCGTGACGGGGTGGGTCTGGCCGCGCAGCGTCAGCATGCCCTGCACTTCACTGACCTTGTCGCCGTTGAAGACGAACTTGTCGCCCACGAAGGTGGCGGTGGGGTACTTGTCGGCGGCAAAGAAGTCGTCGCGCTTGAGGTGGGCATCGAAGGGCGGCACGCCGGTAGACACCGAGTTCATGTCCAGCGTCAACTCCACCTTGCCGGTCTTGGCCGCGCGGTCGAACTGCACCGTGCCACTCTTCTTGGTCCAGCTGCCGCGGTTGGTCGAGGTGCCGAAGTGCAACTGTTCCCAGATCACGTTGGTGTGGGTGGGATCGATCTCGTAGGTGGCGGCCTGGGCGGCGCCAGCAGTGGACAGCACGGCCGTGGCGGCCAGCAGGGAGAGGGATTTGCGCATGGTTGAACTCCTGGGGGTTGGTTGAAACGGAAACGAGATGGAAACGGAAATCAGATCTTGGCGACGCCCGTCAGTGTGAGCTTGAACTTCACCTGCACCTCGTCGGCGACCATAGAGGTGTCGGACCACTCCTTGTCACCGATGCGGAAGCTCAGGCGCTTGATGGGGAACGCGCCGGTGGCCACGGTCTGGGCGCCGTTCTGCGCCAGCGTCACCGGCACCACCACGTCGCTGCTCACGCCCTTGATGCTGAGCTTGCCAGCCACCTCGAAGCGGTTGGGCGCCAGGCGCTTGACCGCGCTGGACTGGAACGTGGCCTTGGGAAACTGCGCCACGTTGAACCACTCCGCCTTGGGCAGTTCGGCGTCGGTTTCGCGCACGCCCAGGGTAGCGCTGCCCGTGTCGACGGTGAAGGCGATGCTGGCGGCCTCGGGCTTGGCCGGGTCGAACGCGACCTTGGCGTCGAAGGTGCGGAAGCGGCCTTCGACCGGCACGCCCATCTGGCGGCTCACGAACTGGATCTCGCTTTGCGCGGGCACCAGCTGCTGCTGGGCCTGGGCGGCCAGGGGTACCAGGCTGACGGCCAGAAGTACTGGGGCCAGGATGCGATTGAAGGGGGTCATGGAGCGTCTTTCAGGAAAAAATTCGGTGCTGCGACCTTCAGCGCCGGCCCCAGGCCATGCGGCCCAGCAATCCGTCGCGGTCAACGAACTGGTGCTTGAGCGCGCCGGCCACATGCAGCAGCACCAGACCCGCCATGGCGAAGGCGGCGTACTTGTGCAGTGGCTTGAGCGCATCGGCCAGGCCTTCGCTCACCGGCACGAAGTCGGGCAGCGGCAGCACGCCGAACACCACGATGGGGAAACCCGCCGCCGAGCTGTAGGCCCAGCCCAGCAGCGGTACGGCAAAGAACAGCACGTACAGGCCGCCGTGGGTGGCGTGGTGCGCCCAGCGCTGCCAGGCTGGCATGGCCTGTTCGATGGCGGCCGGCAGTGCCGGCGGCCGGTGGGTCAGGCGCCACATCAGGCGCACAAACGACAGGGTGAAGATCACCATGCCGGCCCACTTGTGCCAGTTGTAGAGCTTGAGCTTCTGCGGCGAGAACGACAGCCCCTCCATGTACAGCCCCAGGGCGAACATGGCGACCAGCGCCACGCCCAGCAACCAGTGCAGGGCCACGGACAGCGGGTGGTAACGGACAGGGACAGAGGACAGCATCACGGCAGTGTAGGCAGGACCATGGCGGGGAACGGTGAAAGGCGTTGAAGCCTTTGTTCAAAAAAATCGAATGGACGGGCCATTTTCGTTCCAATCGTGTACCTGTTCGCAGGCCACCGGGCGCATGGCGTCCATGGCGCTGTTAGCGGTTTACTGATCTACCGCAAGACCAACACGGCGCCACAAGGTTCCAATCGGGACGGGGCTGGCGATCTGCAGTGCCAGAACTGGCTCCGGTCGGCCCCGCTTGCGCGCCCGGTGCGCAAGGCATACAACCCGATCTGTCCCGTTGGCAACCCTGCGCATTCGCCCGCTTTCCCCACTTTCATTCCAGGAGAACTTCCATGACCCGAAACGTTGGCGGCATTGACCGCATGCTTCGCATCACCGTGGGCGCCGCCCTGCTCGTGGCCGCCGCCACCGGCACGCTGGGCCTGTGGGCCTATGTGGGCGTGGTGCCCCTGCTCACCGGCCTCATGGGCTGGTGCCCGCCGTACGCCCTGCTCGGCTTCAATACCTGCGCGCTCAAGAAATAAGGGGCCAGGCCCGGTCGGAGGCATCGGCGGTCGAGGCCGGTACTGGTTGTCGTCGACGCGACTGTGGTTGTGCGCCTGTGCGCGCACCATGGCAGAGCGCCGTCCTGCCTGGGCGGAAACAGCCCTGCGGAGACACCCCATGCACATCCCCTCCCTGAAAGAAGTGGTCAGCGCCGAAGAATGGGCGCTGCGCTGTGATCTGGCCGCCTGCTACCGCCTGGTGGCCGCCTATGGCTGGAGCGACCTGGTGTTCACCCACATCAGTGCCAAGCTGCCCGACTCGGTGACTGGCGGCGAGCACCAGTTCCTCATCAACCCCTACGGCCTGATGTTCGACGAAATCACCGCCAGCAGCCTGGTGAAGGTGGACATGGCCTGCAACAAGCTGCACGACTCGCCGTTCCCGGTGAACCCGGCGGGCTTCGTGATCCACAGCGCGGTGCACGAGGCACGGCCCGAGGCCGGCTGCGTGCTGCACACCCACACCCGCGCCGGCGTGGGCGTGAGCGCGCAGAAGCACGGCATCCTGCCCATCAGCCAGCAGAGCACCTTCGTGCTGCATTCGCTGGCCTACCACGACTACGAAGGCGTGGCCTTCCGCCCGGACGAGAAGCCGCGCCTGCAGGCCGACCTCGGCCAGGCCAACTACCTGGTGCTGCGCAACCACGGCCTGCTGACCGTGGGCAAGACCATCGCCGACGCCTTCCTGTCGATGTACACCTTCGAGAACACCTGCCGCATCCAGATCGACGCCTTGGCTGGCGGCAGCGAGCTCACCCAGGTGGACCCGAAAATTCTCAGCAGCATGGCCGACGTGATGCGCGTGGCCACCGCCGGCCAGGGCGCGCAACTGGCGTGGCCGGCGTTGCTGCGGAAGGTGAAGCGGCTGGACCCCGAGTACGCCACCTGAGCATTCGGCACTCCCCCCTGCGCTGGATTTGGAACTCCCCCCTGCGCCGCTGACGCGGCTTCCCCCCCTCTGCTGCGCGCCTTCGGCGCTTCGAGGGGGGACGGCATCTGGGGCCGGCGGAGCCGTCCCGCGATGCCCCTGGGTTGAAGGCACTTCGCTCCGGAGAGGTT
>JALORL010000257.1 GCA_025458915.1 Hydrogenophaga sp. | reverse complement strand
CATGAACATCATCATCCTGGGCGCCGGCCGTGTGGGCGAGAGCGTTGCCGAGAGTCTGGTTTCCGAGCAGAACGACATCACGGTGATCGACCACGATCCGGCGCGGTTGCGGCTGCTGGAAGACCGGCTCGACCTGCGCGGTGTGGTGGGCAACGGCATCCAGCCCTCGGTGCTGCGCGAAGCCGGGGCCAAGGACGCCGACATGGTGATTGCCTGCGCCGCCAACGACGAGTCCAATCTGGTGGTCTGCAAGGTGGCTCACGACGTGTTCAACGTGCCCACCACGATTGCCCGCCTGCGCTCGCCCGAGTTCAACGAAGGCGATGAACTGTTGGGCAAGAGCGGTTTTGCGGTGGACCATGTGATCTGCCCGGAAGAGTCGGTCACGCGCTACATCCACCAGCTCATCAGCTACCCCGAAGCGCTGCAGGTGCTGGAATTTGCGGGCGGCCGGGCCAGCCTGATCGCCATGCGTGCCACCTATGGCGGCGCGCTGGTCGGCCACACCATCGGCGAGTTCCGCGAACGTTTCCCGCACGCCGAGATGCGGGTGGTGGCGCTGTACCGGCTGGACACCGAAATGGAGGCCACCAAGACCACGCGCATCCTGGCTGGCGACGAGGTCTTCGTGCTGGCCGACACGCAGAAGATCCGCTATGTGCTGGGCGCCATCCACAACATCGACAAGCCGGTGCAGCGCGTCATGATCACCGGCGGCGGCAAGGTGGGCTTGCGGCTGGCGCGCAGCCTCGTGGGCCAGTGCGAGGTGAAGATCATCGAGCGCGACAAGCGCCGCTGCGAGTACCTGGCCAGCCAGCTGCCGTCGAGCATGCTGATCCTGCAGGGGGATGGGGCCGACGAGGACCTGCTGCTGGAAGAGAACGTGGGCCAGATGGACCTGTTCCTGGCGCTCACCAACGACGACGAGGACAACATCATGTCGGCCATGCTGGCCAAGCGGCTGGGGGCCGGGCGCGTCATGGCGCTCATCAACCGCCGGGCCTACGCGGACATGATGCAGGGCAGCACCATCGACATCGCCATCTCGCCGTCGCAGACCGTGATCGGCGAACTGCTCACCCACCTGCGGCGCGGCGATGTGGCCGCGGTGCACAGCCTGCGCCGCGGTGCCGCCGAGGCACTCGAAGGGATTGCGCGCGGCGACGTCAAGACCAGCAAGCTGGTGGGCCGCAAGGTGGAGGAAATCAAGCTGCCCAAGGGCACGCGCATCGGTGCCATCGTGCGCGGTGAGGGCCGCAAGTCGGAAGTGCTGATGCCGCACCACGACACGGTGATCGAGGCCGATGACCACATCATCATGTTCATTCCGAACAAGCGCCTGGTGCGCGAGGTGGAAAAGCTGTTCCAGGTGAGCGCCACCTTCTTCGGCTGACCCCGGCCGGATCCTTCAGCCCGGACCTTCATGCCGCTGCTGCGTGTCTTCCCCGTGCTGGGGGTCATCGTGATGGTGTTCTCCGCCACCATGCTGGTGCCGCTGGCCGTGGCCTGGGTGGCGCAGGATGGTTCGCAGAGTGCCTTCCCGCCGGCCATGGCTGCGACCTTCCTGCTCGGCCTGGCGCTGCGCAGCGCGGTGTTCAAGGTGGGCCGCAAGCTGGAGCTGCAGACGCGCGACGGCATCCTGCTGGTGGGTCTGGTGTGGACGCTGCTGCCCCTGTGCGCCAGTTTTCCGCTGCTGATCCATTTTGCCCAGGCCGGCACTCCCATCAGTTTCACCGACGCCTACTTCGAAGCCATGTCCGGCCTCACCACCACCGGTGCCACCGTCATCACCGGGCTGGACGCACTGCCGGGTGCCATCAACCTGTGGCGCTGCTTCCTGCAGTGGATGGGCGGCATGGGCATCCTGGTGCTGGCGGTGGCCATCCTGCCCATGCTGGGCGTGGGCGGCAACCAGGTGTTCCGTGCCGAGGCCACCGGCCCCATGAAGGAAGCCAAGCTCACGCCGCGCATCACCGAAACCGCCAAGGGGCTGTGGAGCGTGTACTGCGGTCTGTCGCTGCTGTGCGTGCTGGCCTACTGGCTGGGCGGCATGTCGGCGCTGGACGCCTGGGCCCACATGTTCACCACCATGAGCCTGGGCGGGCTGTCTACCTACGACGCCAGCTTCGGCCACTTTGCCTCGCCCACACTGGAGTGGATTGCCATCGTGTTCATGCTGGTGGCCAGCGGCAATTTTGCGCTGTACTTCGTGGCGGTGAGCAAGCGCAGCCCGCAACGCATCGTGCGTGACCAGGAATGGCGCGCCTCCCAGATGCTGCTGGTGGGCGCCAGCGTGTTCGTGGCAGTGCTGCTGCTGGTCCGGGGCGTGATGACCGACCCGCTGGAAGCCCTGCGAACCGCGCTCTTCAACGTCGTGTCGATCGGCTCCACCACCGGCTATGCCACCACCGACTACACCACCTGGCCGGTGTTTGCGCCGCTGTTCATGATCCTGCTCTCCGGCATTGCGACGAGCGCGGGCTCCACCGGGGCCGGCATCAAGATGGCGCGGGTGCTGATCCTGCTCAAGCAGGCCCGCTGCGAGATGGCCCGCAGCATCCACCCGCGCATGGTGCGTCCGGTGATGCTCAGCGGTCATGCGGTGGACAGCGGTACGCTGCTGTCGGTGCTGGGCTTCATGCTGCTGTACGGCGGCACCATCATCGGGCTCACGCTGGTGCTGATGCTGACCGAACTGCCGTTCGACACCGCGTTCTCGGCCATCGTGGCCAGCGTGAACAACATGGGGCCCGGCCTGGGGCCGGTGGGGCCGGCCGGCAACTTCCAGGGTCTGACGGATCTGCAGACCTGGGTCTGCACGCTGGCCATGCTGTTGGGGCGGCTGGAAATCCTGTCGTTCATCGTGTTGTTCACACCGGGCTTCTGGCGGCGCTGATGCTGCCTGCCCGCGCTTGGTAACCTCGCCGCCATGTACAGCCTGCTTCCGGTCCTGGCCACCTTTTCGCGCATCCTGCTGGCGTTTTCACCGGCGTTTCTCGTGCCACTGGCCTGGGCCTGGTTTCAGGACGCCGAGGCGCAGGTGGTGGTGTGGGCGCTGGGCTTTGGTTTCACCGCAGCCAGTGGTCTGGTGCTGTGGCAGTTCACCCGCCAGTACCGCCGGGAGCTCATGCCCAAGGACGGTTTCCTGCTGGTGAACCTGGTGTGGCTGCTGCTGCCGGCCTATGCGGCGGCGCCGCTGATGTTCACCGTGCCCGACATCACCTGGACCAAGGCCTATTTCGAGTCCATGAGCGCGCTCACCGCCACCGGCTCCACCGCACTGTCGGGGCTGGACGCGCTGCCGCTGTCGGTCAACATCTGGCGCTGCTTCCTGCAACTGCTGGGCGGGCTGGGCATCATGCTGCTGGTGGTGGCGGTGCTGCCGCTGCTGGGGCTGGGCGG
>JALORL010000256.1 GCA_025458915.1 Hydrogenophaga sp. | reverse complement strand
CCCGACCTGCAGGGCGTGCTGTCGTCGGCCTACATCGCCGGCTACCGGATCGGCATGATCGTGGCGGGCGCGGGCGCGCTGTTTCTGGCGGCGCACTGGGGCTCTGCGCGCGAGGTCTATGTGTACACCGCCTGGCAGCAGGCCTACCTGGTCATGGCGCTGGCCATGGGCGTGGGCGTGCTCACCACGCTGCTGATCCGCGAGCCGGTGGTGGCCGAGCGCGGGCCCGAACCCTCCGGCGCACACGCCCGCCTGCTCGCGGTGTTCCTGTGCGCGGTGCTGGCCTTTGTGGCGGTGTTCTGGAGCTGGGGGCAGTGGCTCTCGCCCACCGGGCCAGGCCCGCTCCTGGGGCTGTTGCTGGAAGCGCTGCGCATGGCGGCGGCGCTGTCGGCGGCCTTCGGGGTGGGGGCCCTGCTGGTCCGCACCGGCCTGGCCAGCCGGGAGCAGGCACGAACCACCTGGGTGATGCCGGTGCTGGACTTCTTCCGCCGCTACGGTGCGCGCACGGCCTGGCTGTTGCTGGCACTGGTCGGCCTGTACCGCATTTCGGACATCGTGCTGGGCGTGATCTCCAACGTGTTCTACCAGGACATGGGTTTTTCCAAAACCGAGATTGCCTACGCGGTCAAGACGTTCGGTGTGGTGGTGGCGATTGCGGGCGGTTTTCTCGGCGGGTTGCTGACCACGCGCATCGGCGTGATGCGTTCGCTGTTCTGGGGTGCGGTGCTGGCCGCGCTGACCAACCTGGGCTTTGTGGCGCTGGCCTTCGCCGGGCACGACCTGCACCTGATGTATGCCGTGGTCGCCGCCGACAACCTGGCCGCCGGGTTTGCCAGCGCTGCGTTCGTGGCCTTTCTGTCCAGCCTGACCAACGTATCGTTCACGGCGGTGCAGTACGCGATCTTCAGCTCGCTCATGACGCTGCTGCCCAAGACACTCGGCGGCTATTCGGGCGGCATGGTCGACGCGCTGGGCTATCCCGGGTTCTTCATGCTGACCACCCTGATGGGCCTGCCGGTGCTGGCGCTGGTGCTCATGGCCAGGCGCCTGTTGCCGGTCGGTCGCTGAGCTGGCGCTGCAGTTCGGTCTTCTGCACCTTGCCCAGCGCGGTCTTGGGCAAGGTTTCCAGACGGTGCCAGCGACGCGGCCATTTGTAGCGGGCAAGCCGTCCGTCGAGGTGCTGCGCGCAGGCGCCGGGCCAGTCTTCGGGTGGCGCAGGTGCATCGCGCAGCGCCACCACCGCCACCACGGTTTCGCCCCAGCGGACATCGGGCAGGCCGATCACCGCGCACTCGGCGACCCAGGGCAGCTCCACCAGCAGGTTCTCGATTTCGGCCGGGTAGATGTTCTCGCCCCCCGAGATGATCATGTCCTTTGCCCGGCCCACCACGGTGTGGCTGCCGTCGGGCGCGCGGCGGGCCAGGTCGCCGGTGTGGAAAAAACCGGTGGCGTCCAGGGCGGGGCGGTCGGGCCAGTAGTGCGTCACCACGTTGGGCGCGCGCACCCACACTTCGCCCACTTCGTTGGCCCCGATCTCGGCGCCGGAGGCATCGCTCAGCTGCACCTCCACGCCCGGGGCCGGCCACCCGCAGCTGCCCGTGTGGCTCAGGGCGTGGCTGCTCGGCAGCGCGATCGAGAAGGGGCCGGTTTCGGTGCTGCCGTACACGTTGCACACCGGTACCCCCCGGGTGTGAAAGTGCTGCACCGGTTCCGTGGGCAGCAGGCTGGAGCCCGCCCACACGGCGCGCAGGCTGGACAGGTCGGTGCTGGCCCAGCGCGGATGCTGGGTGAGCGCCTGCAGCGTGGCGGGCACCTGCAGCGTCAGGGTGGGGCGGTCGGTGGCGATGCTGGCCAGGGTGGCCCCGGCGTCGAACCGCGCGTGCAGCAGCACGTGCGCCCCGGCGGCCAGCGCCGGCAGGGTCTGGATGCACAGCCCACCCACGTGGAACAGCGGCAGCACCGTGAGCACCGTGTCCGCCGGGCTGAGACCTTGCACCTGTGCGGCAATGGCCATGTTGGACAGCAGGTTGCCCTGGGTGTGCACCGCGCCTTTGGGTTGACCTGTGGTGCCCGAGGTGTAGACCAGCAGCAGTGGGTTGCGCAATGCCGGGCCGTGCCCGCTGGAAGCGTCGGCCGTGCCGCTGGACTGCGCTGCCTGCGGGTTGTGCAGCGCCTGCAGCGGCATGACCTGTCGCAGGCCGTTGCGGCGGGCGTGCAAGGCAGTGGCGGCTGCGGCATGGGCGTCGTCGGCCAGCAGCAGCACGGGGCTGCAGTCGTCGAGCACCGCGGCCCATTCGGCAGCCGACAGGCGGTGGTTCAGCGGCACGCCCACGGCGCCGATTCGCGCCAGCGCAAACAGCAGAACGATCTGCAATGGGTGGTTCAGGCCCAGCCACGCCACCCGGTCGCCGGGTGCCACCTGACCGTGCTGCTGCAGCAGCGCGGCGGCGGCGGACACGGCGTGCAGGAGTTGCCGCCCGGTGAGGCTGGTCCATGCGGGTGCAATGGCATGCGGGTCGCAGCCGCTGAGCACCGGCCGTTCCGGGCGCCTGGCGGCGATCGCATCCAGCAGGGCGTCGAACGACGTGGCAGGCAACGGCGGCAGCGAAGCCCGCACGGGCCAGGGTGGATCGGGCAACATCATTCACACAACTTTACGCCACGCACACCCCAGGTTCACCCGCCGCGCGCAACATGGCACGGGTGAACGACACCGCTACACTGAATTCCATGACGTCCCCCCTGCTGATGATCGAAGACGACGGCCGCCTGGCGGCGATGGTGGTGGAGTACCTGGGCCAGTCCGGTTTCCAGGTGGAACACGCCAGCGACGGCGAAGCCGGCCTGGAGCGCCTGCATGTGGTGCAGCCCGAACTGGTCATTCTGGACCTGATGATGCCCGGCATCGACGGCCTGGAGGTGTGCCGGCGCATCCGCTCGCTGCCGGGCGACCTGGCGCGCGTGCCGGTGATCATGCTCACCGCCAAGGGCGACCCGATGGACCGCATCATTGGCCTGGAGATCGGTGCCGACGACTACCTGCCCAAACCCTTCGAGCCGCGCGAGCTGCTGGCCCGGGTGCGTGCAGTGCTGCGGCGCCGGGGCGATTCGCCGTCAGCCAGCGGGCCGCGTGAGTCCTCGGCGCTGCGCTTCGGGTCGCTGGAGATCGACCGCGATGCGCGCACGGTGGTGGTCGGCGGCCAGTCCTGCGAACTCACCTCCTACCAGTTCGACCTGCTGGTGGCGCTGGCCGAACGGGCCGGGCGGGTGTTGACCCGCGACCAGATCATGGAGGCGGTGCGCGGGCGCGAACTGGAGGCGTTCGACCGCTCCATCGACGTGCACATCGGCCGCATCCGCAACGCCATCGAAGCCGACAGCAAGGACCCCAAGCGCATCCTGACTGTGCGCGG
>JALORL010000255.1 GCA_025458915.1 Hydrogenophaga sp. | reverse complement strand
GGTGCTTCATGTATCCCTGGTGCCCAGAAGACCCCGCGGACGGAAGATCAGCACCAGCACCAGGAACAGGTACGGCAGGATGGGTGCCACCTGCGAGATGGTCAGCCGCAGCACGGAGTTGTTGCTCCAGGCATCGGACAGTTCCACGCCCAGGCCCTGCACCAGCCCCAGCAGCGAATGGTCCAGCGCCACGGCAAAGGTCTGGATGACGCCGATGAGCACCGAGGCCAGGAACGCGCCCGAGAGCGACCCCAGGCCACCCACCACCACCACCACGAAGATCAGCGAGCCCAGCGTGGCCGCCATAGCCGGTTCGGTCACGAAGGTGCTGCCGCCGATGACGCCGGCCAGACCGGCCAGACCGGTGCCCGCACCGAACACCAGCATGAACACGCGCGGCACGTTGTGCCCCAGCGTTTCCACCGTTTCCGGGTGGGTGAGCGCCGCCTGGATCACCAGGCCGATGCGGGTGCGCGTGAGCAGCAGCCACACGCTGGCCAGCATCACCACCGCCACGAACATCATGAAGGCGCGGGTGGCCGGGAACGGCGAGCACATGGCCTGCGCAGCGGCACCGCACATGTCGGCCGGGGCAGCGCCCATCACCAGGCTCAGACCCTCGGTGGCGTGGTTGATGAGCGTGAAAGCCGGTCCCTGCAGCGCCTCGGGCGGGCGGAACTCCACCGAAGTGCGGCCCCACACCAGCTGCACCAGTTCCAGGATGATGTAGGAGAGCCCGAAGGTCACCAGCAGTTCGGGTACATGCCCGAACTTGTGCACCTTGCGCAGGCTCAGCTTTTCAAACAGCGCGCCCAGCACGCCCACCGCCACCGGCGCCAGCACCAGCGCGGGCCAGAAGCCCAGCACCTGCGACAGCGTGTATCCGATGTAGGCCCCCACCATGTAGAAGCTGGCATGTGCAAAGTTGAGGCTCAGGCCGTTGAGCATGGAGATGATGAAGAACTCCATGAAGGTGTCTTTCGTTGGCGAGGCGGTTGATAGAGGGAAAACGGAAGCGGACCCAGTATGTCCCCTTCAAGCAGTCAAAATTTGCGCCAAACAGCAACAGGTCGGCTCGAAGTGCCCCCGTCCAGAAGCGCGGCGGAACCGGCTCCGCCGGGCCGCACCGCGCTGCCCCCCTTGGGGGGTGACGCGAAGCGGCGCGGGGGGGGACTCCCCGTTATCCGGGCCGCACCGCGCTGCCCCCTTGAGGGGGTCGCGCGAAGCGCGGCGGGGGTGGGCCCGTTCAGGGACGCTTCATCTGGCAGCTGGTGGGCGTGCTGGCCACAAAGGCCGGGAATTCCTTCACCGGTGCCAGGGTCATGCCGGTGTTTTCCGTACAGCGGCTGCTGCAACTGGTGGTCGAGCTTGCGCATTTCGATCTCGCCATTGAAGCCGGTGAACTTCAGACCGGAAAGCGTTGCAGCCACCTTCACCGGGTCGGTGGACTTGGCCTTGGCCATGGCATCGCCGAGTGCGGCATACACGTTCGGAATGGCAGCGGTGTACATGTCGTCGTTGAAGCGCTGCTTGAACTCAGCCATCCAGCCCTTCATGGGCTCGCCCATGTTGTAGTGGTTGTAGGCCACCTGGAACACGCGGCCTTCACCGCCCGTTCCCAGTGCGGTGGGGGTGCCGGTCACACCGGTGTAGTAGGTGTAGAACTTGCCGGTATAGCCGCCTTCGTTGGCGGCCTTGACCAGCAGCGCCAGGTCGGAACCCCAGTTGCCGGTGATGACCGTGTCGGCGCCCGATGCACGGATCTTGGCGATGTAGGGCGCGAAGTCGCGCACCTGGGCCAGCGGGTGCAGTTCCTCGCCCACGATCTCGATGTCGGGGCGCTTGCGCTTGAGGTTTTCCTTGGCGAACTTGGCCACCTGGTGGCCATGCGAGTAGTTCTGGTTGAACAGGTAGACCTTCTTGACGTCGGTCTTGTCCTTCATGTAGGTGGTCAACGCTTCCATCTTCATGGAGGTATCGGCGTCGAAACGGAAGTGCCAGTAGCTGCACTTGCTGTTGGTGAAGTCGGGATCCACCGCGGCGTAGTTCAGGAAGATCACTTCCTTGCCGGGGTTGCGGGTGTTGTGGCGGTTCACCGCGTCGATGAGGGCGCCGGCCACGGAAGAACCGTTGCCCTGGGCGATGTAGCGAACCCCCTGGTCGATGGCGGCCTGCAGTGCGGTCAGGCTCTCGGCGGGACTGAGCTTGTTGTCGAAGCCCACCACCTCGAATTTCACGCCGGCGGGGTTCTTGGCGCTGAACTTCTCGGCAAAGAACTGCCAGCTGCGCAGCTGGTTGTTGCCCACCGGACCCATCAGGCCGGTTTGCGGGTCGATCCACGCAATTTTCACGGTTTCGCCCTTCTGGGCGTGCACCGCAAATGCGCAGGTCAGCAGGGCGGCCCCGGCAAGGGCTCTGTAGGCGAGGTTCATGGCTTGTCTCCTGGGTTGGGGGAAATGTCGACCTAGCTTACAAGCCGGTCCCCCACGGGCACTCAGGGATTGCCCTAGCGCCTATCGCACAGGCGACTGTGTGGGCAGGCAGCACCGACCACCGGCAAAAAGTTCTGCGCCATCGGCGCCCTTGTGCGCCGCCAGACCGGCGGCATGCACAGGGCTTCAGGGCCGCTGCATGGCGCAGGTGGTGGGCCCGCTGATCTGGGAGCCCGGCAGGAACTGCACCGGCACGAAGGTGTGGTCGGTGCCCTCGGCGCCGACCGGGAAGACGTCGGTCGTTTTCTGCCAGCGCGAGATGTAGAGCCCTTTGAGCAACTGGTGGTCGTCGGCGCGGATCTGCACCGGTCCGCTGAAGCTCTGAAAGATCATGCCGCTCAGGCGCCCTGCCACACGGGCCGGGTCGGTGGAGCCGATGCGGTGCATGGCCTGGCCCAGCATTTCCAGGCCATCGTAGCTGGCCAGGGCCACCAGATCTTCGCCGTAGCGCTGGCGGAAGGCAGCCATGAGCTGCGCCGCCGGAGGCTCCTGGTTGGTGTGGTGGTAGGCCACCTGGACCACCGGCATGGTGGCCTTGGCACGCGCCAGTTCGGTGGGCGTCCCCGTCAGGCCAGGGTAATAGCCGTACAGCGGCAGGTCCAGCCCCACCTTCTGCATCGCCTGCACCAGACGACGCATGTCCACGCCCCAGTTGCCCGTCACCACCGCCTGTGCGCCCGAATCCCTGATGCGCTGGACGTACGGTTCGAAGCTCTCCACCTGGAACGGCGGGTGCAGCTCGTCGCCCACCACCTTGAGGCGGCCTTGCTGGCTCTCCAGTTCCTTGCGGAAATGGCGCGAAAGCTGCTGGCCGTGGACGTAGTTCTGATTCAGCAGGTACACCCGCTCCAGCTCCGGCTGCTGCGCCAGGTAGCGGGTGAGCGCACGCACCTTCATGGTGGTGTCGGCATCGATGCGGAAATGCCAGAAGCTGCATTGCTCGTTGGTCAGCGCCGGGTCCATGGCCGCATAGTTGATGAACAGGATCGCGCGGTCCGGGTACTGGGTGTTGTGCCGGGTGACGGCTTCGCTCAACGCCGCCGCTGCCCCCGAGCTGTGCCCCTGGACGATGTAGCGGAAGCCCTGGTCGATGGCCACCTTCAGCACGTTCAGGCTTTCCTGCGGCGAGCCCTTGTTGTCGAAGCCGGCCACCTTGAAGCGCACCCCCGCCGGGTTGCCAGGCCCGCTTTTTCGTTCGGCCATGAAGACCCAGCTGCGCAGGCTGTTGCGTCCGATGTCGGCCATCGGCCCGGAGAGCGGGTCGATGAACGCGATGCGGACCGTCTGGCCGGCCAGCGGCCCTGGCGCTGGCGCCGGGCTGCATGCCGGTGGGTCGGGCGTGGAATGGGCTCACGGGGCTGGCGCAGTCCTTACACGCCGGGCAAAACGTAGTCCTTGAGCTGCTGGCGCAGGGTCATCTTCTGCATCTTGCCGGTGGCCCCCAGCGGAATGGCGTCCACGAACACCACGTCGTCGGGCACTTGCCATTTGGCAATCTTGCCGTCGTAGAAGGCCAGCAGCTCCTCCCGCGACACCTCGGCGCCGGGCTTCTTCATCACCACCACGACCGGGCGCTCGTCCCACTTGGGGTGCTTCATGCCGATGCAGGCCGCCATGGCCACCGCCGGGTGCGCCATGGCAATGTTCTCCACGTCGATGGAACTGATCCATTCGCCGCCCGACTTGATCACGTCCTTGCTGCGGTCGGTGATCTGCATGAAGCCGGCAGCGTCGATGGTGGCCACGTCGCCGGTGGGGAACCAGCCCTGGCCCTGGGCGTCGTAACGCAGCGGGTCGCCACCCTCGCCCTTGAAATAGCTGGCAATGATCCACGGGCCGCGCACCAGCAGGTCGCCGGTGGTCTTGCCGTCCCAGGGCAATTCGTTGCCGGCCTCGTCGACGATCTTCATGTCCACGCCGTACACGGCCCGGCCCTGCTTGAGCAGCACCTTGGTCTGCTCGTCGGGCGGCAGCGCCGTCTGCGCATTCTTCAGCGTGCACACCGTGCCCAGCGGCGACATCTCGGTCATGCCCCAGGCGTGCAGCACGGTCACGCCGTACTGCTCGTTGAAGGCATGGATCATAGCCGGCGGACAGGCCGAACCACCGATCACCGTGCGCTTGAGCGTGCTGAACCGCAGACCGTTCTGCTGCAGGTGGCCCAGCAGCATCTGCCACACGGTGGGCACACCGGCGGCCATGGTCACCTTCTCGCTCTCCAGCAACTCGAAGATGGACTTGCCGTCCATGGCCGGGCCGGGGAACACGAGCTTGGCGCCGGTGGCAGCGGCCGAGTACGGCAGGCCCCAGGCGTTCACATGGAACATGGGCACCACCGGCAGAACGCTGTCGCGGGCACTCAGGTTGAGCGAATCCGGCAGGGCCGCGCTGAATGCATGCAGGATGGTGGAGCGGTGCGAATACAGCGCGGCCTTGGGGTTGCCGGTGGTGCCGCTCGTGTAACACATGCTCGACGCACTGTTCTCGTCGAACGACGGCCAGACATGGTCGGTGGAGCGCTCGCCCATCCAGGCCTCGTAGCTCTGAAGGCCGTCGATGCCGCTGTCGGCCGGCAGCTTGTCGGCATCGCAGAGCGCGATCCAGTGCTTCACCGTGGGGCACTGCGCCGCCACCGCCTTGACCAGGGGCAGGAAGGTCATGTCGAAGCACACCGCGCGGTCTTCGGCGTGGTTCACGATCCAGGCAAGCTGTTCCGGGTGCAGGCGCGGGTTCAGGGTGTGCAGCACGCGGCCAGTGCCGCTGACGCCGAAGTACAGCTCCAGATGGCGGTAGCCGTTCCAGGCCAGCGTGGCCACGCGGTCGCCGAAGGCCAGTCCCAGGCTGTCCAGCGCGTTGGCCACCTGGCGGGAGCGGCGGGCAATGTCGCGCCAGGTGGTTCGGTGGATGTCGCCTTCCACCCGCCGCGACACGATCTCGCCTTCGCCATGGTGGCGCTCGGCGTGCACGATCAGGGAAGAAATCAACAGGGGTTGGCTCTGCATCTGGCCCAGCATGGGGTGTCTCCTTGTATGGCTCGGCGGTGAAAGAACAATCGTTCGCATCATGCCGCACGCGTGTGCCAGGTCGCAACGGGTTGGACCCGAAGGCCCGCCTGCCAGCGGGTTCAAGTCGTGTGGGTGACAATGATCCGGATGAACCCGCCCCTGAACCATGCTGTGGCTCCGGCCCCGGAAGCCCCCTCCCCCGAATGCCCGGCACCCGGCCCCTGGACGCACCGCTTCGCCAGTCTGGGGCCAACCTTCTTCACCGCGCTGCAACCCACACCGCTACCGGCTCCGCACTGGGTGGGCACCAGCGAGGCCCTGGGCCGCGAACTGGGGATCGACCCCGCCTGGATGCGCTCCGACGAGGCCCTGCAGGTGTTCACCGGCAACCGGGTGCTGCCGGCCATGCAGCCACTGGCCAGCGTGTACAGCGGCCACCAGTTCGGCCACTGGGCCGGCCAGCTCGGTGACGGCCGCGCCATTCTTCTGGGCGAACTGGTCACGCCCCAGGGCCCGATGGAGGTGCAGCTCAAGGGCGCTGGCCTCACGCCCTATTCCCGCATGGGCGACGGCCGCGCCGTGCTGCGCAGCTCCATCCGCGAGTTCCTGTGCAGCGAAGCCATGCACGCGCTGGGCAATCCCACCAGCCGCGCGCTGTGCGTGACCGGTTCTCCGGCCCCGGTGCGGCGCGAAACCATCGAAACCGCCGCCGTGGTCACGCGCGTGGCGCCGAGCTTCATCCGCTTCGGCCACTTCGAGCATTTCAGCCACAGCGGCCAGCACGTGGCACTGAAGCAACTGGCCGACTTCGTCATCGACCACTTCTACCCCGCCTGCCGCCATGCTTCGGGCAACCCCTATGCCGCATTGCTGGAAGCCGTGAGCGCACGCACGGCGGCCATGGTGGCGCAGTGGCAGTCGGTGGGGTTCTGCCACGGGGTGATGAACACCGACAACATGAGCATCCTGGGTCTGACCATCGACTACGGTCCGTTCCAGTTCATGGACGCGTTCAACCCCATGCACATCTGCAACCACAGCGACACCGGCGGGCGCTACGCCTTCATCCGGCAGCCGAACATCGCCTACTGGAACCTGTTCTGCCTGGGCCAGGCGCTGCTGCCGCTCATGGACGACCAGCGGCAGGCGCTGGACGCGCTGGAGCCGTACAAGGCGGTGTTCCCCGCCGAACAGCAGCGCCGCATGGGCGCCAAGCTCGGCCTGGCGAACGTGCAGGAAGGCGACGACGCACTGGTGGAATCGCTGATGCAACTCATGGCCAAGGACGCGGTGGACTTCACCATCCTGTTCCGCCGGTTGTGCGATGAAGTGCACCCCGTTGGCCCCCATGTCCAAACCGTTCGCCCTGAGCCTGTCGAAGGGCACCCCCACGCGCGGCTTCAACAAGCTCAGCCCGAACGGCCGAGCGTGCGCGACCTGTTCCTGCAGCGCGAAGCCTTCGACGCCTGGGCCCAGCGGTGGCGCGACCGGCTGCAGTCGCAGCCGGGCTTCGATGCGGCGGCCACCGCCGAGGCCATGCGCCAGGTGAACCCGCGCATCGTGCTGCGCAACCATCTGGGCCAGATTGCCATCGAACGCGCGCAGGCTGGCGATTTCGGTGCGGTGGACCGCCTGCTCAATGCATTGGCCGCACCGTTCGACGAACGCGAAGGCGAGGACGACCTGGCGGGGTTTCCTCCGGACTGGGCGCAACAGATCGAGATCAGCTGTTCATCTTGAATACACCCCCGCCGCGC
>JALORL010000254.1 GCA_025458915.1 Hydrogenophaga sp. | reverse complement strand
CTCGGACTGGACGGTTCGCAGGTCAGCGTGCTGGCCGAGATCCAGCTGGAGAAAATTCTCGCCACCCTCGACCAGGTCAAGCCCGCGATCGCGGTCATCGACTCGATCCAGACGGTGTATTCCGAGCAGCTCACCAGCGCGCCGGGCTCGGTCGCGCAGGTGCGCGAATGCGCGGCGCACCTGACGCGCGCGGCCAAGGCCAGCGGCACGGCCATCGTGCTGGTGGGCCACGTCACCAAGGAAGGCGCGCTGGCCGGCCCGCGGGTGCTGGAGCACATGGTGGACACGGTGTTGTATTTCGAGGGCGACACGCACAGCAGCTTCCGCCTGATCCGCGCCATCAAGAACCGCTTCGGTGCAGTCAACGAGATCGGCGTGTTCGCCATGACCGAACGCGGTCTCAAGGGCGTGAGCAACCCGAGCGCGATCTTCCTGAGCCAGCACAGCGAGCCGGTGCCCGGCAGCTGCGTGATGGTGACACTGGAAGGCACGCGGCCCATGCTGGTGGAAATCCAGGCGCTGGTGGACACCGGCGGCCCCAGCCCGCGCCGCCTGAGCGTGGGCCTGGACCGCGACCGGCTGGCCATGCTGCTGGCCGTGCTGCACCGCCACGCCGGCGTGGCCTGCATGGACCAGGACGTGTTCGTCAACGCGGTCGGCGGCGTGCGCATCAGCGAACCGGCGGCCGACCTGGCGGTGATGCTGGCCATCACCAGCAGCCTGCGCGGCAAGGCCCTGCCCAAGGGCTTCATCGCCTTTGGCGAAGTGGGCCTGGCCGGCGAGGTGCGCCCGGCGCCGCGCGGGCAGGAACG
Organism: Hydrogenophaga sp.; assembly: GCA_025458915.1. Classification (GTDB taxonomy): domain Bacteria; phylum Pseudomonadota; class Gammaproteobacteria; order Burkholderiales; family Burkholderiaceae_C; genus Hydrogenophaga. The sequence goes on along the minus strand of JALORL010000254.1, from coordinate 4,818 downwards.
CCTGAAGGAAGCCGCCAAGCTCGGCTTTTCGGTGGCCGTGGTGCCCAAGGCCAACGCGCCCAAGAAGAACGACAAGGCCTTCGAAGGCCTGACCATCCACCCGGTGGAGCGCATCGAGGAGGCAATGAACCTGGTGCGCGGATTGTGAGCGGGGTTGCAGGCTGCCGCTGGTCATGACCTTCCATCCGATCCTGCACGGCCTGCGCGGCCTCGCCGCCATGACCGTACTGCTCTACCACTGGGCCAGCACCTACCCGGCCGCGGCCAGGGCCTACAGCGCCGTTCCGTTCCTGGGAACCGAGTGGGACCTGTTCCTGTTCATCGGGCTGGGGTGGAACGGGGTGCACTGGTTCTTCGTGCTGTCGGGCTACCTGCTGGCCAGCAAGCTGCTGCACGACCTCACCACGGCGAACGCACGCACCATCGCCGCGTTCTGGCAACGGCGCTTCCTGCGCATCTACCCCGCCGTCTGGGCCCAGCTCACGCTGCTGCTGCCGTTCACCTGGCTGATCGGCCAGGCACCGGACTACGCGTGGAGAAGCGTGCTGGCCAACTATCTCCTGTGGAGCGACCCGCTGCCTGGCGGCGTGTCGTTCTACAACGGCGTGTACTGGACGCTGCCGCTGGAGCTGTCGTTCTACCTGCTGCTGCCCTTCGTCGTGCTGCTGCAGCGGCGCATCGGGTTCTGGGGCGTCATCGGGCTGGCCCTGGCCATCACCCTGGGCTGGCGGTTCGGCCTGCACGGGCTCAATGGTCTGGGGTACACCGACATGCACCCCACCCACATCCGCATCCTGCTGCCAGGCATGCTGATGGTGTTCATGGCCGGTTATGCCATCACGCAGTTTCCGCAGCACATCGGAGACCGCCTGCGCTACACCCTGCTCGCTGTGGCCCTACTGGCGTACGTGGGGTGGCACCAGGCGCTGGTGGCCCTGCGGACCGATCTGCCCAAAACCCACTGGTTCTTGCTGAGCTGGGAGGTGGTGCTTGGCCTGCTGATCGCCTGCATCATCGCCCTGCTGCTCAAGCCGCTTGCGCCCTGGCGATGGATGGGGTCACGTCCCCTCGTGTGGCTGGGCGACATGAGCTTCGGCATCTACCTGTGGCACTGGCCGGTGCTGCGGCTGCTGCGCAAGGTGGTTCCCGGGCCGTGGAACGCGGTGGAGGGGAGTTTTCTGGCTCTTGGGGTCTGCCTGGCCATCACCCTGCCACTGGCCATGCTGAGCTACCGCTTCGTGGAAAAGCCCGCGCTGGACTGGATCGCCCGCCGCCAGCGCCGCGCGTCGGCTGCCGCCTGACCGCACGGACCGACAATGGCACCCATGCTGGACCATCTCCGCCCCTTCCTGTTTCCCGCACTGGCGCTTGCCATCGCCGTGGCGGCCTGGCAGTCCTATGGCCCCAAGGGCCTGGTACTGGCCCTGCTCATGATCAGTTTCTGGGTGCTGCTGCACTTCACCAAGCTCATGCGCCTGCTGCGCGCCGCGGCCAAGCGCCCGATGGGCCATGTGCGCGACGCCCGCGCCCTGCACCGGCAACTGCGGCCCGGCATGCCGCTCATCGAGGTGGTGCGGCGCACCCACAGCCTGGGCTTGCGCCGCTCGGAACCCGACCAGGACCCGCAGGTCCTGGAATGGGACGACGAACAAGGCTTCGGTGTGACCTGTACCGTACGGCGCGGTCGGCTGAGCGACATCGTGCTGCGCAGCCCCGACCCGGATGCCACAGCAACCCCGGCCGTTGCGCAGCACACCGCCGGGCAACCGTAAAATCGCGGGTTGTCCTGGCGCATGGCCCGCCCAGCGGCCGTTCCAAACACCCCACCCTTCACCATTCCAACAGAGGCATCGACCATGTCACCCATTCCCTCAATGTCAGACCGCGACGGCAAGATCTGGATGGACGGCCAGATGGTCGACTGGCGCGACGCCAAGATCCATGTGCTGACCCACACCCTGCACTACGGCTGCGGCGCGTTTGAAGGTGTACGCGCCTACCAGCTCGCTGGTGGCGGCACCGGCATCTTCCGTCTGGAAGAGCACACCGAGCGTCTGTTCAACAGCGCCAAGATCCTGCGCATGCAGATTCCCTTCACCCAGCAGGAAGTCAACGAAGCCCAGAAGGCCGTGGTGCGCGAGAACAAGCTGGACAGCGCCTACATCCGCCCGCTGACCTGGATCGGTGATCGCAAGCTTGGCGTTTCGCCCAAGGGCAACACCATCCACCTGATGGTGGCAGCCTGGTCGTGGGGCGCCTACCTGGGTGAAGAAGGTCTGAAGCGCGGCATCCGCGTGAAAACCAGCAGCTACACCCGCCACCACGTCAACATCACCATGACGCAGGCCAAGGCGGTGAGCAACTACACCAACTCCATCCTGGCCAACATGGAAGCCACCGACGACGGCTACGACGAAGCCCTGCTGCTCGACAGCTCCGGTTTCGTGAGCGAAGGCGCGGGCGAGACAACACCGTGTTCCACATCGCCAAGGACCTGGGCCTGGAGATCGTGCAGAAGCGCATCACCCGCGACGAGGTCTACATCGCCGACGAAGCCTTCTTCACTGGCACCGCCGCCGAAGTCACGCCGATCCGGGAACTCGACCGCATCGAACTCGGCAAGGGCGACTACGTGGGCAGCCGCGGCCCCATCACCGAGAAAATCCAGAGCGCCTTCTTCGACATCGTCAGCGGCAAGAACCCGAAATACGCCAGCTGGCTCAGCAAGGTCTGATCCCGGCGTTCTGCCGAACCTGCCCCGCATCAACAACCTGGTGATCGACGTGAAAAACGCAGCCGTTGAACTGGCCTCCAAGGACCTCAATGCCCACGGCGGGGTGTTCTGCCCCAGCCCCCTGGCCGACATGAAGATCTGGAACAGCCACCCCAAGGTCTACCTGGACGTGGCCAAGACCGGCGAGGCACGCTGCCCGTACTGCGGCACGGTCTACCGCCTCAAGGCCGGCGAGTCGGTGGGGCACGGGCACTGAGGCCTGCCCGACCGGAGCCACGCCCCAAAAAAAAGCCACCCCGAGGGGTGGCTTTCAAGTCCTTGGAAGGACGTCGTTGGGAGACCGGTTCAACCCGGGTTCGTGAACCCGGATGTGCAAAGCTGTGCGCCGAGTCCTGTCTCCAGGCGCGTTGTGACAGCAACCAATCGATTGTGCATGCCAGCGCCCGACCGACCATCCCCCAAGTGGGGGATGGGCTGCCCGAAAATCCCCATGCACCCCCCGGGTTGCATCAGCCCAGCGGCAGCTCCACCACGAACCGCGCACCACCGCCCTCGCGCTCCTCGCAGCGGATTTGTCCACCGTGGCGTTCCACGATGGTCTTGACCAGCGACAGCCCCAGGCCCACGCCACCCTCCCGCTCGCTGGCGCCGGGCAAGCGGTAGAACGGTTCAAAAATGCGTTCGCGCTGATCGGCGGGAACACCCGGCCCCCGGTCCTCGACGCTCAGGGTCACCACCGGGCCCGTCGGGCCAGTGCCCCCCGGCTTTCGGCGGCGGCCTGGCTTGCCGACCGCCTGGCCAACCGCCATGTGCAGCCGGATCTCGGCCGATGCCGCGGCCCCGGATGGGCCTGTGGTGCCATAACGCCGCGCGTTCTCCAGCAGGTTGCGCAGCACACGGCGCAGCAGCTTGGCATGGCCCTGCACCAGCACCGACGGCGTGCCGGGTTCGATGTCAAGATCGGCGCCCGTTCGCGCACACTCCTCGGCCGCCAGGCCCACCAGATCCACTTCCTCCTTGGGCCCCAGTGCCGACGCGTCACTCGCATCGCGCAGATCCAGCCGGCTGGCCAACAGGATTTCGTCGATCAGCTGGTCGAGCTCATCGATGCTGCGCGCGATCTCGCCGCGTTGCGCGGCAGACGCGCTGTCGCGCCCCAGCAGCTCCAGCCCCATGCGGATGCGCGTGAGCGGCGATCGCAGCTCATGCGAGGCATTGGCCAGCAGCGCCTTGTGCGACTGCAGCAGCGTCTGCACCCGCTCGGCGGCGGCGTTGAAGCGCGCCGCCAGAAACGCCACCTCGTCCTCGCCCTGCACCGGCAGGCGGGTGGACAGGTCGCCACTGCCCCAGCGCTCCACGCCTTTCTGCAGCGACTCCAGCCGCTTGGTGAGCCGGCGAACGATGGGGTAGGCCCCCAGCGCCACCGACAGCGCCACCAGCCCCAGCATCCACGCAAACCCGGCGGGTGAGGTCAGCCAGGCCGAGGCGTTGCGGTTGCGGCGGCTGTTGTCGTTGCGGCGCTCGGTGCGCGGGAACTGCACGTACACCGTGCTGCCGTCCTTCATGGGCACCTGGAACTCCCAGCCCAGCCCCGGCACGCGCACGCCCGCCGCCGGCGACTGGCCGATGACCGTGCCGCCGCTGTCGCGCAACACGATGGTGCGGCCCTCGGCCACAGCCAGCCCACCACCAGCGTGATCACCGCCACCGCGCCCACCACCGCAAGCCAGATGCGCAGGTACAGCCGTTGTCCAAGCAGTCCGTTCATGAGGGGGAATCCGATGACTTAGAAAAAAACGAGGCAAATACAAGAACCGGAAAACGCCAAGGACGACAGATCTGCCCGGCGCGAAGTGCCTGATCCAGAAATGCCGTGGAACTGGCTTCGCCAGGCCACAGGCATTGCCCCCTGGGGGGTGACGCGCCGTCCGGCGCGGCGCGGGGGGGTCAATTACTCCTGCTGTTTCGCAAACACATACCCCACGCCGCGCACAGTCAGGATGCGCTTGGGGTCCTTGCTGTCGGCTTCGATGGCGTTGCGGATGCGGCCGATGTGCACGTCGATGGAGCGGTCGAACGCCTCC
>JALORL010000253.1 GCA_025458915.1 Hydrogenophaga sp. | reverse complement strand
CCCTCTTCGCCCAGACGCTTCTTCTTGTCGGCTTCGTATTCCTGGTAGTTGCCGTTGAAGAACACCCACTGGCTGTCGCCTTCGGCGGCCAGAATGTGGGTGGCAATGCGGTCAAGGAACCAGCGGTCGTGGCTGATGACCAGCGCGCAGCCCGCGAATTCCAGCAGCGCATCTTCCAGCGCACGCAGCGTTTCCACGTCGAGGTCGTTCGAGGGTTCGTCCAGCAGCAACACGTTGCCGCCTTCGGCCAGCGTCTTGGCCAGGTGCAGGCGCCCGCGCTCACCGCCCGATAGGCTGCCCACGCGCTTTTGCTGGTCGCCCCCCGAGAAGTTGAAGCGGCCGCAGTAGGCGCGGCTGGGCATCTGGAACTTGCCCACGGTGATCATGTCCAGGCCGCCGGAAATGTCTTCCCACACCGTCTTGTCGCCAGCCAGACCTTCACGGCTCTGGTCCACCACCGCCATGCGCACGGTCTGGCCGATCTTGACCTCGCCACTGTCGGGCTGCTCCTTGCCGCTGATCAGCTTGAACAGCGTGGACTTGCCGGCGCCGTTGGGCCCGATGATGCCGACGATGGCACCGGCCGGAATCTGGAAGCTCAGGTTGTCGATCAGCAGGCGGTCGCCAAAGCTTTTGGACACGCCCTTGAACTCGATGACCTCGTTGCCCAGGCGCTCGGCCACGGGAATGAAGATCTCGTTGGTTTCGTTGCGCTTCTGGTACTCCACATCGCTGAGCTCCTCGAAGCGGGCCAGACGCGCCTTGCTCTTGGCCTGGCGGCCCTTGGGGTTCTGGCGCACCCACTCCAGTTCCTTCTTCATGGCCTTGGTGCGCGCGTCTTCGGTGCGCTGCTCCTGCTCCAGCCGGGCTTCCTTCTGCTCCAGCCAGGTGGAATAGTTGCCCTTGTACGGAATGCCGTGGCCACGGTCGAGTTCCAGAATCCATTCGGCGGCGTTGTCCAGGAAGTACCGGTCGTGGGTGATGGCCACCACGGTGCCGGAGAAGCGCGCCAGGAACTGCTCCAGCCAGTCCACCGACTCGGCGTCCAGGTGGTTGGTGGGTTCGTCCAGCAGCAGCATGTCGGGCTTGGACAGCAGCAGGCAGCACAGCGCCACGCGGCGCTTTTCACCGCCGGAGAGCACGCCCACCTTGGCGTCCCAGGGCGGCAGACGCAGGGCGTCGGCGGCGATTTCCAGCTGGTGTTCCCCATCGGCACCGGAGGTGGCGATGATGGCTTCCAGCTGGGCCTGCTCGGCGGCCAGCGCATCGAAGTCGGCATCGGGCTCGGCGTAGGCCGCGTACACCTCGTCGAGCCGCTTCTGTGCGGCGCGCACGCCGCTCATGCTGGCCTCCACCGCCTCGCGCACGTTCTGCTCCGGGTCGAGCTGCGGTTCCTGGGGCAGATAGCCGATGCGGATGCCCGGCATGGGGATGGCTTCGCCCTCGATTTCCTTGTCGAGGCCGGCCATGATCTTCAGCAGCGTGGACTTGCCCGAGCCGTTGGTGCCGAGCACGCCGATCTTGGCGCCGGGGAAGAAGGACAGGGAGATGTCCTTGAGGATCTGGCGTTTGGGCGGCACGATCTTGCCGACCCGGTTCATGGAAAAGACGTATTGGGCCATGGGTTTCCGCTTCAAGTGGCTGCGGCCAGAAGGGCCGCGCAACCCGCAATTATCCCCTCTGGCCCGTGCGTGCGCCCAGCCGACCGCCATCCAGGCCGGCCTTCAGCGCGAACGTGCGACAATACAGGCGTTGGGCACTTCAGTTGGCCCGGCACCAGCTTCCTGCTGGGGTGTGTACCGGCTCCCGCCGGCCACCGCCTTCCTGAATCCATCTGCCCCAGACTGACCGCGAGCCGCACACAGCACTCACGGAGTGGCCGATGCCCCCAGCGCCCTGGACGGGCGCCCCGAAAACAATGACCTTTGACGACCTGAAGCTGGCCCCGGCCATCGTGCAAGCTGTGCGCGAGCACGGCTATGAAACCCCCACCCCCATCCAGGCCGAGGCGATTCCCGCCGTGCTGGCCGGGCGCGATCTGCTCGGGGGCGCACAGACCGGCACCGGCAAGACCGCTGCCTTCACCCTGCCCATGCTGCACCGCCTCGGCGAAGGGCAGCGCGCCAAGAACCGCTTCGGTGGCATTGCCATCCGCGCCCTGGTACTGACCCCCACGCGCGAACTCGCGGCCCAGGTGGAAGAATCGGTGCGCACCTACGGCAAGCACCTCGACCTCAGCTCCACCGTGGTGTTCGGCGGTGTGGGCATGAACCCGCAGATCAACGCCATGAAAAAGGGCGTGGACATCCTGGTGGCCACCCCCGGCCGCCTGCTTGACCTGCAACAGCAGGGCTTCCTGGACCTGTCGGGCGTTCAGATCCTGGTGCTGGACGAAGCCGACCGCATGCTGGACATGGGCTTCATCCACGACGTGAAGAAGATCCTCGCGCTGGTGCCGAAGGAGAAGCAGAGCCTGCTCTTCTCCGCCACCTTCAGCGACGAGATCCGCGACCTCGCCAGCAACCTGCTCAAGGACCCGCAGCACATCCAGGTGACGCCGCGCAACACCACGGTGCAGCGCATCACCCAGGTGATCCACCCCGTGGGCCGCGGCAAGAAGAAGGCCCTGCTGGTGCACATCATCAACCAGCACAACTGGAGCCAGGTGCTGGTGTTCACCCGCACCAAGTTCGGCGCGAACAACGTGGCCGACTACCTCACCAAGAATGGCATCCAGGCCATGGCACTGCACGGCAACAAGAGCCAGGGTGCCCGTACCCAGGCACTGGCCGGTTTCAAGAGCGGCGAGATCCGTGCCCTGGTGGCCACCGACATTGCTGCCCGCGGCATCGACATCGACGAGCTGCCGCACGTGGTGAACTACGAAATCCCCAACGTCTGCGAAGACTATGTGCACCGCATTGGCCGCACCGGCCGCGCGGGCAACAGCGGGGAAGCCGTGAACCTCGTGAGCCTGGACGAAGAAGGCTTCATGATGGACATCGAGCGCTTCACCAAGCAGCAGATTCCGGTGCAGATCTTCCCCGAGTTCATGCCCGAGCCGGGCGAGAAGGCCGAGCCCATCGCCATGGGCCGGCAGACCATCTGGGGCGGCGCCGGCAAGCCGCCCAGCCGCGAGGTGATGGCCGCCGCCGCCAAGGCCGCGCGCACCGAAATGCTGCAGCGCGTGCGCGAGAAGAAAGCGGGAGAGGGTCAAGGTCAGGGTCGGGGTCAAGGCCAGGGCGGCAATGGCGGTCCACGCCAGCGCCCGGCCGGTGACGGCGCCCAGGCCGACGGACCGCGTGGCGAAGGCCGCCGGGGCCAGGGCGGGCAGCAGCGTGCGAACGGAAATGGCCATGGCGGCAATGGCCAGCCGCGCAACGGAGGCAACCGCAACGGCGGTCCGGGCCAGCGCCCGCCCCGCCAGCAGGCCGACCGCGGTGACCGCATGGACCGGGCGCCGCGCGAAGACCG
>JALORL010000252.1 GCA_025458915.1 Hydrogenophaga sp. | reverse complement strand
TTTCCCTGGGCGAGCGGGCCGACGTGGACTTCGGCGACATGCTCGACTTCCTGGGCAGCGACCCGAACACCCGCTCCATCCTGCTCTACATCGAGAGCATCGACGCCCCCCGCAAGTTCATGTCGGCCGCGCGGGCGGCAGCGCGCAACAAGCCGGTGATCGTGGTCAAGGCCGGGCGCTCCAGCGCCGGCCAGCAGGCCGCCGCTTCGCACACTGGCGCGCTGGCGGGGTCGGACGCGGTGTTCGATGCTGCCATTGCCCGCGCCGGCATGCTGCGCGTGGACACGCTGCAGGACCTGTTCCTGGCGGCGGAAACCCTGTCCCGCTTCCGCGACGGCCCGACCGAGCGCCTGACCGTGCTCACCAACGGCGGCGGTGCCGGTGTGATGGCGGCCGATGCCGCGGTGGCCGCCGGCGTGCCGCTGACCGAGCTGGACGGTGCACTCAAAGCCCAACTGGACGCGGTGCTGCCGGCCAACTGGTCACACGCAAACCCGGTCGACATCATTGGCGACGCACCCGTGGAACGCTACGAGGCTGCCTTGAAGGTGCTGGCCACCGATGCCGCCAGCGCGGTGCTGTTCATCCACGCGCCCACGGCCATCGTGCCCAGCGCAGACATTGCGCAGGCCTTGCTGCCGCTGGCCCGCACCACGCCACAGCGCCTGCTGGGCTGCTGGCTGGGCGACCAGGCCGTGGCCCAGGCCCGCTCAACCTTCCGCGAGGCCGGCGTTCCCGACTTCAACACGCCGGAAGAGGCGATTCGGGCCTTTTCGTTTCTGCGCGCCTACCGGCTGCACCAGACCGACCTGCTGCAGACGCCGCCCGCCCACAGCGCCACGCTGCCCGTCGACGCCATGCGCTTGCGCGCGATCGTGCAGGCCGTGCTGGACAGCGGGCGCGAACTGCTCACCGAGCCGGAGGCCAAGGATTTCTTGGCCGCTGCCGGCCTGCCGGTGGTGCCCACCCGCACCGTTGCGCCCGATCCGGTGGCGGCCTGCGCGGCGGCAGAAGCCCTGGGATACCCGGTGGCGCTGAAGATCCTGTCGCACGACATCACGCACAAGTCCGATGTGGGCGGCGTGCGCCTGAACCTTGGCGATGCCACCGAACTCGCGCAGGCCTGCACGACCATGCTGGCGCGGGTCCGGGCAGCGCTGCCGCAAGCGGCGATCCTGGGGTTCACCGTGCAGCCCATGGTGCGCAAGAAGCACGCGCACGAGCTGATCGTGGGCGTCAGCGTGGACCCCATGTTCGGGCCGGTGGTGCTGTTTGGCGCAGGCGGTACGGCGGTCGAGGTGCTGGGCGACCGGGCACTGGGCCTGCCGCCGCTGAACACGCCGCTGGCGCTGGCGCAGATCGGACGCACCCGGATTGCGCGCCTGCTGCGCGGCTACCGCGACGAGCCCGCCGCCGACGTGGCGGGCGTGGCCGAGACGCTGGTGGCGGTGTCGCAGCTGCTGGTCGACGTACCGGAACTGGCCGAGCTCGACATCAACCCCCTGCTGGTGAACCACGAAGGCGCGGTGGCACTGGACGCACGGGTTCGGGTGTCGGCGGCACGCCCGGCGGGCGCAGCGAACTTCGCCATCCAGCCCTATCCCGCCGAGCTGATCGAGCACTGGACCTGGCAGGATCAGGCCGTGGTGCTGCGCCCGATCCGCCCGGAAGACGAACCCCAGCACCGCGCCTTTCTGGAGAAGCTGGACCCGGAGGACATCCGCCTGCGCGTGTTCTACAGCCGGCGCAGCATCGAGCACAGCGAACTGGCGCGGCTCACGCAGATCGACTATGCGCGCGAGATGGCGTTCATTGCCACGCGCAGCACGCCGCAGGGCACCGAAGAAACGCTGGGCACGGTACGCGCGTCGGTGGACCCGGACAACCACACGGCCGAATTCGGTGTGATCGTGCGCTCCGACCTCAAGGGCAGCGGCCTGGGCCACCGGCTCATGCGCAAGCTGATCGGGCACCTGCGGCAGCGCGGTACGCAGCGGCTGGTGGGAACCGTGCTGCGCATCAACCACGGCATGCTGGAACTTGCCCGTGCGCTGGGCTTCCAAGAGTCGGACCCGCCCGACGACACAGCCGACACCGACATGCGCTTCGTGTCGCTGGATCTGCAGGGTTCACCAGCCACGCCGCCCCAGCCCTGATCCGCGCCCGGCAGGGCCGGCGATCATCCCGGAGTCTTCCATGCCCATGCCTCTGACCTCTTCCAGCCGCCGCCGTCTGCTGCTGGCCAGCGCCGCCAGCCTGGCTGCCCCTGCCTGGCTCACGCCAGCCCTGTCCCAGACGCCACTGCGGCCCACGCCAAGCCAGACCGAAGGTCCGTTCTACCCGCTGGACCTTCCCGACGACAACGACTTCGATCTGCTGCGCAACGGCACGGTGGACTACCGCCAGGGCGAGCCCGCCTGGGTGGAGGGCGTGGTGACCGATACGCGGGGCACACCGGTGGGCGGCGCGGTGGTGGAGATCTGGCAATGCGACCACGCCGGCCGCTACCACCACCCCGGCGACGGCAACCGCGCCGACCCGGCCTTCCAGGGCTTCGGCTCGGCGAAGGTGGGCCGCGACGGCCGCTACCGCTTCCGCACCATCCGCCCGGTGCAGTACGGGGGCCGCACGCCGCACATCCATGTGAAGGTGAAACTGGACCAGCAAACCCTGCTGACCACCCAGCTGTACGTGGCCGGTGATCCGGGCAACGAGCGCGATTTTTTGTGGCGGCGGCTGGACGAGGCGGGGCGCAAGGCGCTGACGGTGCCTTTTGCACGCGGCAGCGACGGCGTACGGGCGGAGTTTCCGATAGTTGTGAACTAACCCCCCGCGCCGCCTGCGGCGTCACCCCCCTTAAAGGGGGGCGATGCCTGCGGCCTGGCTGAGCCAGTTCCGCGGCATCTCTGGATCAGGCGTTTCGCGCCGGATGCGCCACTTCTGAGGAGGTTGCGCGTCACGGCCTTGAAATCCCCCCGTGCAACGCTTTCTCCCCACACCCATTACCCTCCGCGCATGGATTCCTTGACGCAGATCGCTCTGGGCTCGGCCGTGACGGTGGCCGTGATGGGACGGCGCACGTCGGTGCGCAAGGCAGCCGCCTGGGGCGCGGTGGCGGGAACGCTGCCGGACCTGGACGCGTTCATCGACCACGGCGACGCCATCCTGAACATGGTGCTGCACCGGGCCGAGAGCCATTCGCTGTTCTTCACCACGCTGTTTGCGCCGCTGCTGGCGTGGGCGGTGTCGCGCATCCAGGGGGAGGCGGCGCTGTTCAGGCGCTGGTGGCTGGCGCTGTGGCTGGCGCTGTTCACGCACCCGCTGCTGGACGCGATGACGGTGTATGGCACGCAGCTGCTGCAGCCGTTCACCGACCGGCCGTTCGGCGTGGACAGCATGTTCATCATCGACCCGGCCTACACGCTGCCGCTGATCGTGGGCGTGGTGGCGGCGCTGGTGTTGGCGAAAAGCGGGCGCGGTCTGCGCTGGAACCTGG
>JALORL010000251.1 GCA_025458915.1 Hydrogenophaga sp. | reverse complement strand
CCCGGAATCCTTGCGGCGGCGCGCGCCGCGCGGCGCCTCAGTTCGTGGTGGCTGGCACGACCCGCAACACGCGACCCTGCTCGCTGTCGGTCAGCAGGTACAGCGCGCCATCGGGCCCGGTGCGCACGTCGCGGATGCGTTCACCCAGTTCCTGGAACAACAGTTCCTGTGCGCCCGGAACGCCGTTGTCCAGGGGCACGCGGCGCACGCTGCGCTCCTTCAGCGCCGCCACGAACAGGCTGCCGCGCCAGGCGGGAAACAGCGCGCCGTCGTAGGCCGTGAGGCCGGCTGGCGCAATCGAAGGAGTCCACTCCACCAAAGGCGGCGTGATGCCAGGCAGGCTGCTGTAAGGCGTGATGCGCGAATAGGTGTAGTCGATGCCACCGGTGGTGATGGGCCAGCCGTAGTTGGCACCGGGCGCAAGGCGGTTGAGTTCGTCGCCACCGCGTGCGCCGTGTTCGTGGGCATACACCGCCTGGCCCACCACCACCAGGCCCTGCGGATTGCGGTGTCCCGTGGAATAGATTTCTGGCCGGGCATCCGCGCGGCCCACAAACGGGTTGTCGGGCGGCACGCTGCCATCCCGGTTGAAGCGCAGCGTCTTGCCCAGGTGGGTGTTCAGGCGCTGCGCATCGGTGCGGTCCAGATTGCCGTCGCCGTAGGTCAGCAGCACGCTGCCGTCGGGCAGGAAGGCCATGCGGCCGCCGAAATGCTGCGTATCGGCCTTGGCGGGCTGCGAGGTGAAAACGGGCTGCACGGCGTGCAACTGCCGGCCGTCAAACCGCGCGCGCACCACGCGCAGGTGGTTGGCCTGCACCGTGCCGTGGGCGAAGGACAGCAGCACCGTGCCGCTGCTGGAAAAGTCGGGCGCCACCAGCACATCGAAGAGGCCGGACTGCCCGCGCGCCAACACCTCCGGAACGCCAGCCACCGGCTCGGGTCGCAACTGCCACTGGCCGTTGGCTCCGGGTTCAATGACACGCAACCGCCCGGGGCGCTCGGTCACCAGCAACCGGCCATCGGGCAGGAACGCGAGCGACCAGGGGTGGTCCAGGCCGCTGGCCACGGTCTCGATGCGGTGCGGCAGCGCCTGCGCGGACACCGCAGCAGACAGGGCACTGGACGCCACAAGAAACAGGGCGCCAAGAAGGTGAAAAGAGGTGCGTTTCATAATCGGCCATTATGAAAGACACCCCCTTCCCGACCCCGGAGAAACCCCGCTGGACGCGGCATGTGGCGGCCTTGCTGCTGGCCCTGCTGCTGGCAGCCGTCTGGGGCTCTGTGGTGCAGACACAGTGGAACCTGCAGGCGCTGGCCGGTGTGGGCGTGGACATTCCCGCCGCCCTGCGTCTGAGCACCACGCTGCAGGACCTGCTGGGCTTTGCGCCGGTGTACGCCGGCATCGTGGCGGCCGGCTGGCTGCCCGCACTGGGCGTGGCAGCGCTGCTGGCGCGCCGCTGGCCGGCAGGACGCACGCTGCTGCTGGCCACGGCAGCCGGTGCGGGCGTGGTGGCTGCCATCCGCAGCATCGACGCGGTGGCGCCCATGCCGGTGTTCATCGACGCCACCCGCCACTGGCCGGGCCTGCTGGCCATGACCATGGGGGCGGTGGTGGGCGGCTGGCTGTACGCGCGGCTCACGGCACGGCGTTGAATACCGGCGGAACGGCCGGCCGGGTCGGGCTGCCGCTGGCTGTGGACGGCAAAGTCCGATGGGGCGTTGTTTCAGGGCCCAGAAGTGTCCAGATGGCAGCCCGGACCTACAGCGCGGTGCTGCTGAGCCCACGAACGCTGTGAACAGGCGGGCATTGAAGGGCCTGGCAGGCTGCTTCCTGCACGGCGCCCACCGGTCTGCACGGTCATGCGTTGACCATGACCTGCAGCTCGCCGTCGATGCGCTCCAGCAGGCCGCGCAACTGCTCTTCGCTGCTGGCCAGCACCGACAGCGCCGGGTTGTTCAGCAGGACCGCCATGTCTGGGGGGGAGGCCTCCAGCCCGTGGGCGATCGTGTTAGCCAGCTGCATCAACAGCGGAAAACCCGATCGCTCTGCCACGAAGTCCTGCAGCGGATTGTGGTGTGCGGCAATGGCATCCGCGAAGGTGGCAGGCAGATTCCACTGCCGGACCACCTGGGCACCCACCTCGGCGTGGGTCACCCCCAGCAACTGCTGCTCGGCCGTGTGCAACCCCAGCCCTTCGGATCGCGCAAGCTCCAGCACCTGCGCCATCATCTGCGGACTCGTCATGGCCAGGATCAGCTTGCCCACGTCGTGCAACAGCCCCAGCAGGAACGCCTCGCCGGCATCCATGGCCAGCAACGGAGCCAGTTCCCGCGCGGCGATGGCCGTGCACAGGGAGTGGCGCCAATAGCTGGCAAAAGAGAATCCCGCGCACGACAATGGCCCAAGCGCGCTGCGCAACGATACCGCTGCCAGCGCGCTGGAAACGGTGCGCAGCCCCAGCATCTGGACGGCGTCACCGATGCGGGAAACTTTGCCGCCCGCTCCGTAGAACGGGGAGTTGGCCAACCGGAGCACGCGCACGGTCAAGGCCTGGTCGCGCTCGATCGCCGAGATGCAGGCCGCCGTGGAAGCGTCGTCGTTGCGCAGCAGTTCAACCGCAGCGAGGAACGCGCGCGGCAGCGAGGGCAACGACAGGATGGCGCGGGCCCAGGCGCTGGCATCCAGCGGGGAAACGGAGGCAGAAGGATCGGCCGCGGTCACGCCGTTTCTCCCACCGCCACCAAGGCGTTTTCGGTGAGTGTCTGCACCAGAAGAAGGCAACCCAGCGGCTGCTGAAGACCGGCCAGAGGACAGATCCAGGTGCGCGCATTCCGGCCCTCGATGGTCATCGGGATTCCCTGGGTGTGCTGCCTCTGCTCCGGCGGCAGCAGCAGGTCCAGCACCGCCTGCATCGAAGGTTCCGGGTCACAGCCCAGGGCAGACGCCCACTGGGGCCACTGGAAGATGGCCTGTCGGTTGACGTAAGCCAGCATGCCGTCCACGCCGATGCCGAACACGGCCATGGGCAGTCCATCCAGTGCATCCCGGGACGCTCCGGCCGCCTGCTGCATGGCAATCCGGAGTTCGCTTTCCTTGACCACCATGCGTTCAAGCCGCTCGTTGGCCATGGTCAGCTCGTGGTTGGCCTGCTGGACGGCGCCCCAGAGCCGCTTGTTTTCGGTGGTCAGCTCGCGCTGCTCGAAGGCGTGGAACACATGGTGACGCAGAAGATCATCGTCCCACGGCTTGATCAGGAATTTGTACACCGCGCCTTCGTTGACCGCTTCGATGATCGACTGCAGATCGGTGTAGCCCGAGAGGGTCATGCGCACCGTGTGCGGATACAGGCGCTTGGCCTCGCGCAGAAACTCGATGCCTGTCATTCCGGGCATGCGCTGGTCGGAGACGATCACGTCGACCGGTTGCTGGGCCAGCAGCTCCAGTCAGCAGCTCCAGTCCCCGGGCACCGCTGGTTGCGGTCACCACCTTGAAGCCGTCGCGGCGGAACACCCGCTTGAGCGCCGAGAGGATGGATTCTTCGTCGTCCACCAGCAGCAGTGTGCGCGACCGGGCGCGGGCGTTCAGCCAGCAGCAGCGTGCGCGAGCGGGCGCGGGCGTTCAGGAGACGCAGGGGCATGCTGGCACCCGAGCGCAAGATTTCCTGCAACGACCCGGCATTGTGTGGCGAGCCGAAGCAGTTGCCCTGTGCAAGATCGCAACCATGGTCCACAAGTTGGCGCAGCAACTCCTCGTTGTCCACGCCTTCGGCGATGACCCGCAAACGCATGCCGTGCGCCAGCTGGATCAGGGCGCGCGTCAGTGAGGTCCGACCGGAATCGGAAGCCATGTCCTCCACCACGGAGCGGTCGATCCGCACCACGTCCAGCGGCAACGCCCGCAACGTGGCCAACCCCGAATCCCCCGACCCGAAGTTGGCTAGCACCACCTCGGCGCCGGCCGCATGCAGGCGGGAAAGGCCGGCCACCAGCGCCGGATCGCCCGGCGATGCGCGTCGCTCGGCGACCCGCACCGAGAGG
>JALORL010000250.1 GCA_025458915.1 Hydrogenophaga sp. | reverse complement strand
CCTGCACCGGCTCCGGAGGTGGCGGCGGGGCCAGCACGATCCAGCGCACCCGGCTGGTGGCAGCGGGCTGCGGTGTTTCGGGTGCCACGGCAGCGGCAGGGGCGGCTTCGCGGGGTGTCAGGCTGGCGCCGGTGTCGGTGGCTTGGGTGGAGCCGGGCCCGAACACCGTGTGCAGGTCGCCCGACCATCCGCCGCTGAGCAACACCAGGTGCACCAGCAGCACGCCCAGGGTGAGCGGCCACAACCGGCGCCAGCCGGGGCTGGCCACGGGGAAGGCGGCGGGTGTGGTGCCAGCGTTCACAGGCGCGGTCGGTGGCCGAGGTCGAGACTGAGCTGGCGCGCGCAGCGCAGCAGTGCCTGGGCAGGGGTGCCGTTCCAGTCGGTGTCCAGAGTGGCCACGGAGCCCAGCACCACCAGGCCCATCGCCAGGCGGCCCTGGGCATCGAACACGGGCGCGCAGAAGCCGCCTACACCGGGCAGCAGGCTGTGCACCACGCGGGCCACGCCATGGCGGCGGGTTTCGTCCAGCATCGCCTGCACGTCTTGCGGCGTCTGCGGCACGTCGTCCAGGGGCATGCCGTTGCGGGGCAGCTTTTTCAGTCGGGCCAGTTCTTCGCGGAGCATGGGGCCGATGCGTTCGGCGTCACGCCCTTCGGTGCCCATGAAGGCGGCAAAGCAGCGGCCGGTGGCGGACGTGAGCAGGGGCATCACATCGCCCAGGCGCAGGGTCACCGGCACGGTTTGTGGCGCTTCCAGCCAGTGCACCATGGTCGGCCCCTGGTTGCCCCAGACGGCAATCGCCAGCGTGTGGCCGGTCTCCGCCAGCAGGCCGGCCATGCGTTCGCGCGCCAGCCGCACGGCGTCGATGCGGCTCAGGCTGGCCAGGCCCAGGCGCAGGGCAGCGGGGCCCAGGTCGTAGCGGGTGCTTACCGGGTCCTGCAGCACCAGACCCATGCGCTGGAAGCTCACCAGGTAGCGGTGGGCCTTGGCTGCGCTCATGCCGGCGGCAGCGGCCAGGTCGCGCAGCATCAGGGCGCCCGAGGCCTGCGCCAGCGCATCCAGGAGAGCAAAACCCACCTCCACCGACTGGATGCCGGCGCGGGCCTGGTCCGCGTCGTCGGCGGCATCCGGGGTGGTTGCCGGCTGGGCGTCGGGCAGGAGGGCGGCGGTGCGGACGGTGGCGGGCATGGACTTGGGTGGCGGATGGCGCTTGGACGGCGGCAAGGCGGGCGGGGTTCCGGTGCGGACCGGCGCACACCCTGCCAATGGACTAGAATCCTGATTTTACGTATAGGTGAATTGGTTTTACTATTCGTAATTCGATCCATCGCCGGCCGGATGTTGCCATCCGCGCTTGGCCACCCTCACTGCAGCAGGAGATCTGAATGAAACTCGCCACTTACAAAGACGGCTCGCGCGACGGACAACTGGTGGTGGTCTCGCGCGACCTGTCGCTCGCGCATTATGCGACCGGCATGGCCGACCGCCTGCAGCAGGTGCTGGACGACTGGAACTTCCTGGCGCCCCAGCTGCACGATCTCTACACCACCCTGAACAACGGCAAGGCGCGCCACGCGTTTCCGTTCGACCCCGCCATGTGCATGGCACCGCTGCCCCGTGCCTACCAGTGGGCCGACGGCTCGGCCTACATCAACCACGTGGAGCTGGTGCGGGCGGCGCGCAGCAGCGAAGTGCCCCAGAGCTTTTACGAAGACCCGCTGATGTACCAGGGCGGCAGCGACGATTTCGTCGGCCCCTGCGACCCGGTGGTGGTGCCCAGCGAGGACTACGGCATCGACTTCGAGGCGGAGATTGCGGTGATCACCGGTGACGTGCCCATGTGCGCCACGCCGGAACAGGCCATCGACGGCATCCGCCTGATCATGCTGGCCAACGACGTGTCGCTGCGCAACCTGATCCCGGCCGAACTGGCCAAGGGCTTCGGCTTCTTCCAGAGCAAGCCGGCCACCGCCTTCAGCCCGGTGGCGGTCACGCCCGACGAGCTGGGCGATGCCTGGCAGGGTGGCCGCGTGCACCTCACGCTGCAGAGCACCTGGAACGGTCGCAAGGTGGGCATGTGCGAAGCGGGCCCGGAAATGACTTTCCACTTCGGCCAGCTCATTGCCCACATCGGCAAGACGCGCAACGTGCGCGCCGGCTCCATCGTGGGCAGCGGCACCGTGAGCAACAAGGCGGTGGAAGTGGACGGCCGCAAGGAATGGCCCAAGGGCTACAGCTGCATCGCCGAAAAGCGCGCCATCGAGACCATCCTCGACGGCCAGCCGTCCACAGCCTTCATGAAGTACGGCGACACCATCCGCATCGAGATGAAGGGCAAGGACGGGCAGAGCATCTTTGGTGCAATCGACCAGAAGATCGCACCGCTGCAAGACTGAACCGGTCCTTCGGGTCCGCATGCGCCGAAGCTCCGTTCGGGCTGAGCCTGTCGAAGCCTTGCCGGCGCTTCAAATCGCGTAGACCTGCTCCATGGAGGCAAACCCCTTCACCTCGATCGGGTTGCCAAACGGGTCGCAGAAGAACATCGTCCACTGCTCGCCCGGCTGGCCTTCAAACCGCACCTGCGGGGGCAGAACGAAATCGATGCCGGCCTGCGTGAGCCGATCGGCCAGGACCTGTGCAGCGAAATCTGGTGGCTGAAAAAGTCGAAATCGACCCAGGTGTCGGTGCTGCGGCCTTCGCGGCACCCCAGCACCCCGCCGTAGAAGCGGCGCGCGGTGTCGAGGTCGGTGACGTTGAAGGCAAAGTGGAACAGGCTGCGGGTGCGCAGAGGAGCTTCGGTGTTCATGGCCGCGAGCATACCGAGCATCCGCAAGCCGTGCAGACCGTTACTCGGCCCTGGCCTGGCAATGCACGCAGCGTTCGGCGGTGGGCTGGGCGTGCAACCGAGCGGTGGGAATGGCGGTTCCGCACTGCAGGCACAAGCCGTAGCTGCCGTCGGCCACGCGTTGCAGTGCGCTGTCGATGGCCTGCAATTCGGCGGCCTCGCGTTCTTCCAGCGCCACGCTGAGGTCGAACTCCTCGCCGGCCTTGGCCCAGTCGTCGCTGGCCATGTCGCGGGCGTCGGCGGCGGCATCGGCCCGACTGCGGGTGCCGCCACGCTGGGCGCGGATGCGGGCCAGCAAGTCCTGGCGCATGGCGGTGAGCTGGGTGGTGAAGGTATCGGAAATGGGGGTGGTCATGGAGTCTCCTTTGAACAGCAGTGTGGCTCCGGTTGTTTCCGCTGGCGTTGACCCAGGTCAAGCAGAATCGGGGGCAAAGGCCCCACTGAACCCACTGCATCAGGAGACACCCATGAGCCCGATCGACTACAGCCGCTACCAGACCCTGGACATCACCCGCCGTGGCCCGCTGGTGCAGGGCACCCCCAGCGTGCTCGACATCCGCATGCGCGCCGACGGCCCCGGCGGCAACGGCAAACTGCCCACCGCAGGCCACGAGGGCCACTGGGAACTCAGCGAAATCTGGCGCGACGTGGGGCGCGACGACAGCGTGCGCTGCGCCGTGCTGCGCGGCAGCGGAATGGGCTTCTCCGGCGGCGGCGACCTGGCCCTGGTGCAGGACATGGCCACCGACTTCGAGGTGCGCACCCGGGTGTGGAAGGAGGCGCGCGACCTGGTCTACAACGTCATCAACTGCGACAAACCCATCGTGAGCGCCATGCACGGTCCGGCCGTGGGCGCGGGGCTGGTGGCCGGCCTGCTGGCTGACATTTCCATTGCCGGCAAAAGCGCCAAGATCGTGGACGGCCACACCCGCCTGGGCGTGGCGGCCGGCGACCACGCGGCCATCGTCTGGCCGTTGCTGTGCGGTATGGCCAAGGCCAAGTACTACCTGATGCTGTGCGACCCCATCAGTGGCGAAGAGGCCGAGCGCATCGGCCTGGTGTCGCTGGCGGTGGACGATGACGCGCTGCTGGACAAGGCCTATGAGGTGGCCGACCGGCTCGCCAGCGGCAGCCAGACCGCCATTCGCTGGACCAAGTATTCGCTCAACAACTGGCTGCGCCAGGCCGGGCCTGCATTCGACACTTCGCTGGCCCTGGAATTCATGGGTTTTGCCGGGCCCGATGTCCGGGAAGGTGTGGCATCCTTGCGCGAACGCCGCGCGCCCCGCTACGGCGTGGACGGCTGAACGACCAACACAGGAGACGCCCATGAGCGACACCAGCGGCTTCGGCAAATACGTGCCCGGCTTCGAGTTCCTGCAGAACCTGGCCGGCCAGGCCGCGGGCGGCGTGGTGCAGGGGCTGGAAAAAAGCATTCCGCAACTGCCCAACCTGGGCAACTGGGTCGCACCCACCTTCAACGTGGAAGACCTCGAAAAGCGCATCGAGGAACTGAAGGCCGTGCACTTCTGGCTCGATCAGAACGCCAAGGCACTGGGTGCGACCATCCAGGCGCTGGAGGTGCAGAAGATGACCCTGGCCACCCTCCAGTCCATGAACTTCAGCCTGGGCGACGTGGCCAACGCGCTCAAGATCAAGGCGGTGGACAAGGTGGCCAGCTTCGCGGCGACCGCGCCGGCGCCCACGCAGTTCGCCGGCCTGGAGGTGCCACCGCGCACCTATGGCACCCCACCTGCCGAGCCCGATGCCGACACCGACGAGGAAGACGACGAATCGCCGCCCGAAGCACAGGCCCCACAGGCCCCCGCCCCGCGCAAACGCAGCGCTGCGAAACCCCGAAAAGCTGCCGCAACCGAAGCCCAGGCGGCGGGTGTGGTGGACCCGATGCAGTGGTGGGGTGCGCTGTCGCAGCAATTCCAGTCCATTGCGGCCAACGCGCTCAAGGACGTGGCCAAGCAAACCACGCTCGACACCACGCGGCAGGTCGCCAGCGGCCTGACCGAGCAGGCCGTGAAGACCACCACCGGCATGGCTGGCAAGGCGACCCGCGCGGTGACGTCGCGCGTGGCACGCAACGTGGGCGCGGCGGCCGGGTTGGGCAAGGCCGCTGCGCGGGCCGTGTCGGGGGGGCGTGCCAGTGCGGCCAAGGCCACAGGCGCGCCGGCGGGCAAGAGCAAAGCCCGCACAGCGCCGGCCACATCGGTCCAGCCTCTGTCTGCCGGAGACTGGACGTTGCCGTCGTCGTTTTTCCCGGGCTTCGGCTCGTCGGCTGCGCCCGCAAAAGCATCCGCTCCCGCACCTGCCCAAACGCCGCCTGCCCGCAGCGCTCCAGCCAAGTCCTCCAGAAATGCGCCGCCCAAGGCCGCGCGCTCCACACCAGCTCCAGCCCCCAAGAAACCCGCTACCCGCAAGGCCAAGGCACCGGCGCGTCGCCGCGCCTCCTGATGCCCCGCCGGGACACCGGGCGCGCCGAACCGACCACCATGAAACTCTTTCCCTACGCCCACGCCACCCACCCGCAGTGGCGCATGGCCGCTGCGCTGGTGCTGGCGCAGCTGCGCGCACAGATGGCGCTGCCGGCGCACGCCGAGGCGCCATCCCTCGGGCTGCTCTACATCACCGACCACTACGCGGCGCAGGCGCAGGACATCCTCGAACACCTCAGTGCCGAACTTCCCGAGGTGACCGACTGGGCCGGTACCGTGGGCGTGGGGGTGTCCGCCAACAACGTGGAGTACTTCGATGAGCCCGCACTCGCCGTGATGCTGTGCGATCTCAGCCCGGACCAGTACCGCGTGTTCAGCGGCGTGGCGCCGCTGGGCGCCAGCGGTGGCGATGCCGGCGGTTTCGTGCCGCACACGGCGCTGGTGCATGCCGAGGGCCGCACGCCCGACCTGGCCGAGCTGATTGCCGAAATGGCCGACCGCACCGCCTCGGGCTACGTGTTCGGTGGTCTGGTCGCCAGCCGCGGCGCCAGTGCACAGTTCGCGCTCAGCAGTACGGGCACGCTGGGCGGCCAGGGCGCGGTCAGCGGCGTGTTCCACGGCGGGCTCAGCGGCGTGGCCTTCGGCCCGGGCGTGGGCCTGATCTCCCGGGTGACCCAGGGCGCCCAGCCGGTGGATGCCGAGCGCACCATCACAGCAGCCGACGGCAATGTGGTGCTGACGCTGGATGGCTTGCCCGCACTGGATGTGCTGCTGGAACGCTTCTCGCTGTCGCTGGATGCGCTGCCAGAAACCGTGGCCCGCCTGCGCACCACCCTGGTGGGTCTGAGCGACTCGGGGGATTCGGCGCGCGGCACCGGCACTGC
>JALORL010000249.1 GCA_025458915.1 Hydrogenophaga sp. | reverse complement strand
CGGGGTGGGGCTCGGTCTGGTGGTGCCGGGCGTGTTCCAGGCGGTGGCCGCCATCGAGGTGGCGCAGGTGAACCTGGTGGTGGCCGTGTTCATCTGGGTCATGATCTACCCGATGATGATCCAGATCGACTGGCGCGCGGTGAAGAACGTGGGCCAGCGCCCGCAGGGCCTGCTGCTCACGCTGGTCATCAACTGGCTCATCAAGCCCTTCACCATGGCCGCACTGGGCGTGCTGTTCTTTCAGCACCTGTTTGCGGACTGGGTGGACCCGCAATCGGCCAGCGAATACATCGCCGGCATGATCCTGCTGGGGGTGGCACCCTGCACCGCCATGGTGTTCGTGTGGAGCCAGCTGGTGAAGGGCGACGCGAGCTACACGCTGGTGCAGGTGTCGGTGAACGACATCATCATGGTGTTTGCGTTTGCACCCATTGCTGCCTTCCTGCTCGGCGTGACCGACGTGACCGTGCCGTGGGAAACGCTGCTGCTGTCCACCGTGCTGTACGTGGTGCTGCCGCTGCTGGCGGGTGTGGCCACGCGCAGCCTGCTGCTGCAGCGTTCGCCCGAGGCGCTCGGGCATTTCGTGGCGCGCCTCAAGCCCTGGTCGGTGGTGGGGCTGATCGCCACCGTGGTGCTGCTGTTCGGCTTCCAGGCCGGCACCATCGTGGAGAAGCCCGGCGTGATCGCGCTGATTGCGGTGCCGCTGGTCCTGCAGACCTACGGCATCTTCTTCCTGGGGTGGTGGGGCGCGAAGCTGCTGAAGCTGCCGCACGACATTGCCGGACCGGCCTGCCTGATCGGCACCTCCAATTTCTTCGAACTGGCGGTGGCCGTGGCCATTTCGCTGTTCGGCCTCAACTCCGGCGCGGCGCTCGCCACCGTGGTGGGCGTGCTGGTGGAGGTACCGGTGATGCTGTCGCTGGTGGCGATGGTCAATGCCTGGAAGCCGCAGGCTGCGGGACGTTGAAAAAGATTGCCCTGCCCATGTCGGTTCGCAAGCCGGTGTCCCAATCCGTTTCCAAGCCCCTGGAGGATCTGCCGCAGGTGCGGCCCGAACATTTCCGCGTGCCCGATCCGTCGCGGCTGCTGCGCCCGCATTCGGCCCACCCGCCGCGCATCCTGCTGCTGTACGGCTCGCTGCGCCCGCGTTCCTTCAGCCGCCTGCTGGTGGAGGAGGCGGCCCGGCTGCTGCAGGCCATGGGTGCGGAGCCGCGCATGTTTCACCCCGGGGGGCTGCCGCTGCCCGACGACGCGCCCGACACCCACCCCAAGGTGCAGGAGCTGCGCGAACTGGCGCAGTGGAGCGAGGGCATGGTGTGGTGTTCGCCCGAACGGCACGGCGCCATGACCGGCATCCTGAAGGCGCAGATCGACTGGATTCCCCTGTCGGCCGGCGCGGTGCGCCCGACCCAGGGCAAGACGCTGGCGGTGATGCAGGTGTGCGGCGGCTCGCAGTCGTTCAACGCGGTGAACCAGATGCGGGTGCTGGGCCGGTGGATGCGCATGGTCACCATTCCGAACCAGGCGTCGGTGGCCAAGGCCTTCCAGGAGTTCGACGACAACGACCGCATGCAACCGTCCAGCTACCACGACCGCCTGGTCGATGTGGTGGAGGAGCTGGTCAAGTTCACCTGGCTCACCCGCGACGTGTCGCCCTACCTGGTGGACCGCTACAGCGAACGCAAGGAGAGTGCGGAAGCTCTGTCGCAGCGGGTCAACCTGACGCGGTCGGTATAGCCTTGCCCCCGCACAGGCGACCCATGTCAACGAGCCGTCCATGAGCCCCGATGCCGCTGCACAGGAGAACGGGGTCCCGGCCCGGCGGGCGGCGCTGTCGGTTGTGCTGGCCGTGGGGCTGTCGCTGGCGCTGTACGCGGCATCGCCGTTCACCGCGCCGGTCACGAAGGGTTTGTGCCTGCTGGTGTTCATCGGAGTCCTGTGGCTTACCGAAGCGCTGCCGTTGCCGGTGACGGCACTGGTGGTGCCGGTCGGCGCGCTGGCCCTGGGGATTCCCGGTCTGACCACTGCCGGTGCACTGGCGCCGTTTGCCGACCCGATCGTGTTCCTGTTCCTGGGCGGATTTGCCCTGGCCAGTGCCCTGCGCGCCCAGCAGCTCGACCGCAAGATGGCCCGCTTCCTGCTGGCGCTGGCGGGGGGGCACCTGGGGCGAGCGGTGTGGCTGCTGTTCGGCTTGACGGCGCTGCTGTCCATGGGCATCAGCAACACGGCCACCGTGGCCATGATGCTGCCGCTGACGCTGGGCATGCTGGAGCCACTGGACCCGCAGCGCGAGCGGCGCACCATTACCTTCGTGCTGCTGGGTGTGGCCTATGCCGCCAGCATCGGCGGCATGGGCACCCTGGTCGGTTCGCCACCGAACGCCATTGCAGCGCGCGCGGCCGGGATCGACTTCGCACAGTGGCTGTGGATCGGCGTGCCGCTGGTGGGGGTGCTGCTGCCGCTGATGGGCCTGGTGCTGTGGCTGGTGCTGCGTCCGGCGCTGGACCAGCGCATCGACACCGTGGCGGACGAGGTTCCCTGGACCGGGCCCCGGGTGCTGACGCTGGTGGTGTTCGCGCTCACCGCGCTGGGCTGGACCCTGGGCGCCGACCCGCTGCGGCAAATGGGCATCCAGAGCCCCGACACCGTGGTGGCGCTGGCTGCGGCCATTGCCGTGGTGGCGCTGGGCCTGGTGCGCTGGCGTGCGGTGGTGGCGCACACCGACTGGGGCGTTCTGATCCTGTTCGGCGGTGGCCTGGCGCTGAGCGACGTGCTGGCCACTTCAGGCGCTTCGGTGGTGCTGGGCGAGCAGTTGGCCGGCCTGCTGCAGGGTGCACCGGTCTGGGCCGTGCTGCTGGCGGTGGCCGCCTTCATGGTGGTGCTCAGCGAATTTGCCAGCAACACGGCCGCGGCGGCGCTGCTGGTGCCGGTGTTTGCTGCCGTGGCCGGCCAGATGGGCTTGCCGGTGGAAACGCTGGTGATCGTGGTGGCCCTGGCGGCCTCCTGCGGCTTTGCGCTGCCGGTGGCCACACCGCCCAATGCGCTGGTGTTCGGCTCGGGCCACGTGCGGCAGCGCGACATGCTGCGGGCCGGTGTCTGGCTCAATGCGGTGTGCGTGGGCGTGCTGACGCTGTGGGCCGTTCTGACGCTGCTGTAGCGCCCGCGGCGGATCGACGGTGTTCAGGGCTCGCGCTGCGCGGCGTGGCAGCGTTCAGGCGCGCCGCAGCACGCCGCTGAGTTCGGTGCCTGGCGCCACGGTGTTGAACACCGTACCGTATTTCTTCACGTTGTCGTGCAGCAGGGCCAGGCGCCGGTCGGGCTCGTCGGTGTCCACAAGAATTTCATAGCGGATGCTTTCCATCCGGGGTGGCACGTCCTGGCGCACACCGTCCACCGTCACCTGCACGCCGCGCAAGTCGAACTTCAGGATCGGCACCACCCGCTCGATGCCCTTGATCATGCAGGCCGACAGGGCCGCCAGCAGCAGTTCGGCGGGGTTGAAGGCATCGGGGTTTCCGGCCAGGTCGGTGTCGAGCTTGATCTCGGCGTTCTTGCAG
>JALORL010000045.1 GCA_025458915.1 Hydrogenophaga sp. | reverse complement strand
CCTGAGCAACGCCTACACACCCAGCTTCGGGCTCATGGGCCACGAGTCGCTGATCATGCAGCGCAGCGACATCGGCGACATCGCCGACAGCGTCAAGGACTGCCTGCGCTGCGGCAAGTGCAAGCCGGTGTGCGCCACGCACGTGCCGCGTGCCAACCTGCTGTACAGCCCGCGCAACAAGATCCTGGCTACCTCGCTGCTGGTCGAGGCGTTCCTGTACGAAGAGCAGACGCGCCGCGGCATCAGCATCAAGCACTGGGAAGAGTTCGAGGACGTGGCCGACCACTGCACCGTGTGCCACAAATGCCTGAGCCCCTGCCCGGTGAAGATCGACTTCGGTGACGTGACCATGAACATGCGCAACCTGTTGCGCAAGATGGGCAAGAACGCGCAAGCAGACCAGCGCTCCACCGGCCACGCTGGGCCCTGCACCCGTCAAGGAACAGGTCATCCACTTCATCAACAAGAAGATGCCCGGTGGCCTGCCCAAGAAGACGGCGCGCGCGCTGCTGGACATCGAAGACAAGGATTACGTTCCCATCATCCGCAACCCGCAAGCCACCACGGCCGAAACGGAAGCGGTGTTCTATTTCCCGGGGTGCGGCTCCGAGCGGCTGTTCAGCCAGGTGGGCCTGGCCACGCAGGCGATGCTGTGGCATGCGGGGGTGCAGACCGTGCTGCCACCGGGCTATCTGTGCTGCGGCTATCCGCAGCGCGGCAGTGGCCAGTTCGACAAGGCCGAAAAGATGATCACCGACAACCGGGTGCTGTTCCACCGGGTGGCCAACACGCTGAATTACCTGGACATCAAGACGGTGGTGGTGAGCTGCGGCACCTGCTACGACCAGTTGCAGGGCTACGAATTCGACAAGATCTTCCCTGGCTGCCGCATCATCGACATTCACGAGTACCTGCTGGAAAAAGGCATCACGCTGCCGGCCGGGCAGGGGGGCTACCTGTATCACGACCCTTGCCACACCCCCATGAAGCTGCAGGACCCGATGAAAACCGTGAAGGCGCTGGTGGGCGACAACGTGGTGGAAAGCAAACGCTGCTGCGGCGAATCCGGCACGCTCGGCGTGACCCGGCCCGACATCTCCACCCAGATCCGTTTCCGCAAGGAAGAAGAGATCCGCAAGGGTGAAGCGAGTCTGCGCGCAGCCGGCACCGTGAGCGAGACCGGCAACATCAAGATGCTCACCTCTTGCCCCAGCTGTCTCCAGGGACTGACCCGTTACGGCGACGACCTCAAGAACGGCCTGCTCGAAGCCGACTACATCGTGGTGGAGATGGCCAACCAGATTCTGGGCAAGGACTGGCTGCCGGAGTACGTGGCCCGCGCCAACCAGGGCGGCATTGAGCGCGTGCTCGTCTGACCCATCCATTTCCGAATTCCCGCATTCACAGGATTGCTCCCATGGCCGGACTCGACAAAACCACCCCCACCCCGCAGGACATCACCCTGCACGGCAAGTCCCGCGTGCTGCAGGTCAGCTTCTCCGACGGGAGTGAATTCCAGATCCCGTTCGAACTCATGCGGGTGTATTCGCCCTCGGCCGAGGTGCAGGGGCACGGCCCGGGGCAGGAAGTTCTGCAAACCGGCAAACGGGAAGTCGGCATCGTCGGCATGGAGCCGGTGGGCAACTACGCGGTGCAACCCACCTTCAGCGACGGTCACAGCTCGGGCATCTATTCCTGGGACTACCTGTACTTTCTGGGGTCTCGGCAGGCCGAACTGTGGGCGGATTACAACGCCCGGCTGCAGGCGGCGGGTGTGGATCGCGACGCGCCCATGATCGAGAAGGCCGGGCACGGCTGCAGCAGCCACTAACCCCTACCATTGCGCCATGGCCAGTACCCATTTCGGATTCAAGACCGTCGACGAACGGGAAAAGGCGCAGCGCGTGCGCAGTGTGTTCGACTCGGTCGCCCCGAAGTACGACGTGATGAACGACCTCATGTCGGGCGGACTGCATCGGCTGTGGAAGCGCTACACCCTCACGGTGGCCAATCCGCAGCCGGGCGACCATGTGCTCGACATCGCTGGCGGCACCGGTGACCTTTCGCTGGCGTTTTCCCGCAAAGTCGGGCCTGCCGGGCGGGTGGTGCACACCGACATCAACGAGGCCATGCTGCGCGAAGGCCGCAACCGGCTCATCGACCTCGGCGTGTTGCTGCCCACCGTGGTCTGCGATGCCGAGCAACTGCCCTTCCCCAGCGAGTCGTTCAATCTCGTTTCGGTGGCATTCGGGTTGCGGAACATGACGAAGAAGGAACTTGCACTGGCCGAAATGCATCGGATGCTCAAACCTGGTGGCAAGTTGCTGGTCCTGGAGTTTTCCAAGGTGGCGCCACCTCTCGAAAAAGCCTACGACTGGTATTCGTTCAACGTGCTGCCCAAATTGGGGCGGCTGGTGGCGGGTGATGAGGACAGTTACCGGTATCTGGCGGAGTCGATCCGCATGCATCCTGATCAGGAAGCGCTGCGCCAGATGATGAAGTCGGTCGGGTTCGGGCACGTTGATGTGCACAACCTGACCGGCGGTGTGGTGGCCCTGCACGTGGGCATCAAGTGCTGAAGCGACCAGGCTCCCTCGAAGGGCGGCTGGTCAAGGTGAAACTAGGTAGGCGAAACGGTTTTCAAGGGGACATGACATGTTGAACAGAGTGTGGACGGTGGTGATGGCAATGGCCCTGGTCGTGGTGACGCAGGATGCGCTGGCCAAGCGCATGGGCGGTGGCCTGTCGTTTGGCAAACAGCTGGGGCGCCATGCTGGGTGGCCTGGCGGCCGGCCTGGGTCTGGCGTGGTTGGCCTCCGCCCTGGGTTTCGGCGAAGCTTTTGCCCAGTTCCTGCTGTTCGCATTGCTGGCAGTGGTGGTACTGGCGATCGTGGGCATGATCCGCCGCAGCCGGCAGCCGGTGGCGCGCCGGGGCGGGCTGGCGTTCGAAGGTGCCGCTCCGGCGGGTGCTGCAGGCGGCGCACAGGCTGCCGCCACGCCCCGGGCTTACAGCCCGCAGAACGTGGGCAACGACGCATCCGCCCGGCCCTGGGAGCGCAGCGCGCCTGCACCGTTCGGCCCCGGTCAGGGAGCCAGTGGTGGGTCCATGATCGGTTCGGCATTGGCCGGCTCGCAAACCTGGGGGGTTCCCGCCGGTTTCGACGAAGAGGGTTTCCTGAAAGCATCCAAGGCGAATTTTGTGCGTTTGCAGGATGCCTGGGACCGATCCGACATCCCCAGCCTGCGCGCCATGATGACCGACGAGATGCTGGAAGAGATCCGCAGCCAGCTGGCGGATCGTGAGAGCAACAGCGGCCAAGCCGCCAACAAAACCGATGTGGAAATGCTGGAAGCGCGTTTGCTGGGCATCGAAGAGCTGGAAAACGATTACATGGCCAGCGTGGAGTTTTCGGGCCTGATCCGCGAAGACGCTTCGGCCGGTCCCAGCCCGTTCCGCGAGGTATGGAACATCACCCGGCCCAAGAGCGGTCCGGGCGGCTGGCTGGTGGCGGGCGTTCAGGCGCTGCAATAACCACGCACTCTCCCGGCAGTGCAAGGGGCATCGCGGATGCCCCTTTTCTTTTCCCCTGCTCCGCATGGATTCGTGGAGGCGAAGTCGTGTGGCAGGGTTTATCCGTCAAAATCGGGCCGCCATGAAAAACGAATCCCAAGCGACTTCATCGGGCGACAACGCCCGTGGCGGTACACCGCCACCCTTTCTGCAGGGTGTCCTGAGCGCGTTGCGCCCGCCCGAGTGGGTTGTGGGCGAACTCCAGAACCGTGTGGTGCTGTTCCTCAACCATGTGCTGATGCAGGAACAAGCCGCGCAGGACCGGCTGCGGCGACAACAAGGCAAGCCGTTGCGCGTCCAGTGGGGCGCTTTTCATCTGACGTTGGCCCCCACGGCGGCGGGCCTGCTGGAGCGGGCCGGGCCGGAGGTCGTTCCCGAACTGCGCATGACGCTCACCCAGTCGTCCCCGCTGGACCTGGTGCAAGCCGTTCTGTCCGGGAACAAGCCCGCCGTGGATATCCAGGGCGATGTGCAACTGGCCGCTGAGGTGGCGTGGCTGGTGGACAACGTGCGCTGGGATGTCGAAGAAGATCTCGCCCGCTTTGTCGGGGACGGGCCCGCCCACACCCTGACCGGGCTGGCGCGTTCTTCGGCGGAAGGCCTGAAGGCGTTTCTCGCGCGCCTGCCCGCACGGTTCTCGCCTGGCTCTCCGTCGGCGGCTGGTTCCCGCACAACGCGGGGCGCCGGGGGTGAGGGCGCTGGCGCATGAGCCGTCTCTTCCGGGGAGCCTTCATTGTCTGGGTGGTGCTGCGGTATGGCCTGGACGAGCTGGTTCTCTCCAGCTTCCAGCGCCCGGGCCTGCGGCTGCTGACCCGCCTGGTGTCGGTGGGGCGGGACCTGCGCAGCCCCCGTGGCCAGCGCCTGCGCGAAGCCCTGGAGCGACTGGGCCCGATTTTCGTGAAGTTTGGCCAAGTGCTCTCCACCCGGAGGGATCTGCTGCCGCCCGACATCGCCGACGAACTTGCCCGCCTGCAGGATCGGGTGCCACCGTTTCCCAGCACGGTGGCGGTTGCCACCATCGAGCGCGCCTTTGGCAAGCCCCTGGACGAAGTCTTCTCCAGCTTTGACCAGGTACCCGTGGCCAGTGCCTCGATCGCCCAGGTGCATTTCGCCATCCTGCGCGGCGGGCGCCACCAAGGGCGGGAGGTGGCCGTGAAAGTCTTGCGCCCCAACATGCTTCCGGTCATCGAAAAAGACCTGAGCCTGATGCGCATGATGGCCGGCTGGCTGGAGCGGCTCTCGTCCGATGGCAAGCGTCTCAAGCCGCGCGAAGTGGTGGGCGAGTTTGACAAATACCTGCACGATGAGCTCGACCTGGTGCGCGAGGCCTCCAACGCCGCCCAGCTGCGGCGGAACATGCAAGGCCTTGATCTGGTGCTGATCCCGGAAATGTTCTGGGACTACTGCCACACCGAAGTGATGGTGATGGAGCGCATGCACGGCCTGCCGATCAACCGGGTCGAGGAACTGCGTCGGCACGGAGTGGACATTGCCCGGCTGGCGCGCGATGGCGTCACCATTTTCTTCACCCAGGTGTTCCGCGACGGCTTCTTCCACGCCGACATGCATCCGGGCAACATCCAGGTCAGCGTGGACCCGGCCACGTTTGGCCGTTACATATCGCTCGACTTCGGCATCGTGGGAACGCTCACCGAATTCGACAAGGAGTATCTGGCCCAGAATTTCACGGCCTTTTTCCGCCGCGATTACAAGCGGGTGGCCGAGCTGCATGTGGAATCGGGCTGGGTGCCGGCCAACACCCGCATCGACGAGCTGGAGTCGGCCATTCGCGCGGTCTGCGAGCCCTACTTCGACCGCCCGCTGAAGGAAATATCGCTCGGTCTGGTGCTGATGCGGCTGTTCCAGACCTCGCGCCGTTTCCACGTGGAGATTCAGCCGCAGCTGGTGCTGTTGCAGAAAACGCTGCTCAACATCGAAGGACTCGGTCGCGATCTGGACCCCGATCTCGACCTGTGGAACACCGCCAAACCTTTTCTGGAGAAGTGGATGGTGGAACAGCTCGGGCCGCAGAAGCTGCTGGAGCAACTCAAGGCCGAGGCTCCACAGTACGCGAAGCTTCTGCCCGCCCTGCCGCGCCTGCTGCACGATTATCTGCAGCACCGCCCCGAAGCCATGCGGCGGGAACTGGACGAACTTTTGCTGGAACAGCGCCGCACCAACCGGCTTCTGCAGGGCATCGTTTGGGGGGGGGTCGGCTTTCTGCTCGGTTTGCTGCTCATGCAGGTGCTGGTGCGGGTCCGTCTGTGGTGACAGAAGGCGGTTGACCGCCGATTGGTACGCCCCCCGGATACCGGGCCCCAATTTATAATGCGCGGTTGCGCCGAAGGGGCGGTTTGCAGGGCCTATCGGCTTTGCCCTGCCCCCGGTGTTCGCTTCTTTTTGCCCCCACCGTTCTGTAACAGGTTCCCGCCATGCCCATTTACGCCTACAAATGCGAGTCCTGCGGCCATGCCAAGGACGTTCTGCAGAAAATGTCCGACGAGCCCCTGAGCGTGTGCCCCGCCTGCGGACAGCCGAGTTTCAGAAAACAGTTGACCGCGGCCGGTTTCCAGCTCAAGGGCTCGGGCTGGTACGTGACCGATTTCCGCGAGGGCAGCAAGCCTGCTGCTTCGTCGGGTTCGGACGCAGCGTCGACTCCCAAGGCAGACAAACCGGCTGAGCCCACCAGCGCGGCGGCAGCCCCAGCACCAGCCGCCGCCCCCGCTGCAACCCCTGCGGCGCCTGCTGCCTCCTCCTGAGGCCTTCATGCCCTCTTTTCGCAAGTGGCTGTTCTCGGGTCTACTGGTCTTGGTGCCACTCATCACCACCCTGTGGGTGCTGGACTGGGTGGTCTCCACACTGGACCAGACCCTGAGCATCCTGCCCTCGGGCTGGCACCCAGACCGCTTGCTGGGCATGCATGTGCCCGGGCTTGGCGTCGTGTTCGCGCTGGCCGTTGTGCTCACCATCGGTGCATTCGCTTCCAACATCATCGGCAACCGGCTGGTGAACTGGTGGCATGCCCTGCTGCACCGCATTCCGGTGGTGCGATCCATCTACTCCGGGGTGAAACAGGTGTCAGACACCCTGTTCTCCGAAAAAGGCAACGCGTTCCGCAAGGCGCTGCTGGTGCAGTGGCCCCACGACGGCATGTGGACCATTGCGTTCCTGACCGGCGCACCAACCGGCGACCTGCTGGCGCGTTTGCAGGCCATGCCGGGTGGCGCATCAGCCCATGACGAGTTCCAGAGCGTGTATGTGCCCACCACGCCCAATCCCACCGGCGGTTACTTCGTGCTGGTCCGCAAATCGGCTTGTGTGGAGTTGCAGATGAGCGTGGATGAAGCCCTGACCTACATCGTTTCCATGGGTGTGATCGTGCCGGGAGGGCCGAAGAACTCCCGGATCCAGTCGGCGCTGGTTCCTCCCGCCGCCTGATGTTTTTTTGCGGGCCAGCCCGCGCGTTTGTTGAAAGAAGAATTGAAATGGCGATGCGTTCCCACTACTGCGGTCTGGTGACCGAGGCCCAGATGGGCGAAACCGTGCAGCTCTGCGGCTGGGTCAACCGGCGCCGGGACCACGGTGGTGTCATCTTCATCGACCTGCGCGACCGCGAAGGCTATGTCCAGGTGGTGTGCGACCCCGATCGCCCCGACATGTTCAAGACGGCCGAAAGCGTGCGCAACGAATACTGCATGCAGGTGACCGGTCTGGTGCGTGCGCGTCCCGCCGGCACCACCAACGACCACCTCAAGAGCGGCAAGATCGAGGTGCTTTGCCACGAACTCAAGGTGCTGAATGCATCGGTTACGCCACCGTTCCAGCTCGACGACGACAACCTGTCCGAGACCACACGCCTGACCCACCGGGTGCTGGACCTGCGCCGGCCCTACATGCAGAACAACCTCATGTTGCGCTACCGCGTGGCCATGGAGGTGCGCAAATTTCTGGACGCCAACGGCTTCATCGACATTGAAACGCCGATGCTCACCAAGAGCACACCCGAAGGCGCGCGCGACTACCTCGTGCCCAGCCGCGTGCACGACGGTCACTTTTTTGCCTTGCCGCAGTCGCCACAACTCTTCAAGCAGTTGCTGATGGTGGCGGGCTTTGACCGCTACTACCAGATCACCAAGTGCTTCCGCGACGAAGACCTGCGTGCCGACCGGCAGCCCGAATTCACGCAGATCGATATCGAGACCTCCTTCCTGACCGAAGAGGACATCCGCGACATGTTCCAGGGCATGATCAAGTCGGTGTTCCAGAACACGCTGGGCGTCGACCTGGGCGAGTTCCCGGTGATGACCTATCAGGAGGCCATGCACCGCTACGGTTCCGACAAGCCCGACCTGCGCGTGCTGCTGGAGTTCACCGAACTCACCGACGTCATGGCCGATGTGGACTTCAAGGTGTTCAGCGCGCCAGCCCAGATGAAGAATGGCCGCGTGGTGGCCCTGTGCGTGCGGGGCGGTGGCGACATGAGCCGCAGCGAGATCGACGCCTACACCGAGTTCGTGAAGATCTACGGCGCCAAGGGTCTGGCCTGGATCAAGGTGAACGAAGTCGCCAAGGGCCGCGACGGCCTACAGAGCCCGATCGTGAAGAACCTGCACGACAAGGCTGTGGCCGAAATCCTCTCGCGCACCGGCGCGAAGGACGGTGACATCATCTTCTTCGGTGCCGACAAGGCGAAGGTGGTCAATGACGCCATCGGTGCCCTGCGCATCAAGATCGGCCACAGCGAACTGGGCAAGAAGAACGGCCTGTTCGTGGACCGCTGGGCGCCGATGTGGGTGGTGGACTTCCCGATGTTCGAACACGACGAGGAAGCCGACCGCTGGACTGCGGTGCACCACCCGTTCACCGCACCGAAGGACGGCCACGAGGACTGGATGGTGACCGCGCCCGAAAAGTGCATTGCCAAGGGCTACGACATGGTGCTCAATGGCTGGGAGATCGGTGGTGGCTCGGTGCGCATCCACACCGCAGCCGTGCAGCAGAAGGTGTTCGATGCGCTGAAGATCACGCCGGAGGAAGCACAGGTGAAGTTCGGCTTCCTGCTGGATGCCCTGCAGTACGGTGCACCGCCGCACGGTGGCCTGGCGTTCGGCCTGGACCGCATCGTCACGCTGATGACCGGTGCCGAGTCGATCCGCGACGTGATTGCATTCCCCAAGACGCAGCGTGCCCAGTGTCTGCTGACGCAGGCCCCGAGCCTGGTGGACGAGAAGCAGTTGCGCGAGCTGCACATCCGGCTGCGAAACGCCGATCTGGTCAAGCCCGTCTGAACTTCCGGGGCTTGATTTGGTCCACCTGGGCGCCTGCATGGCGCCCTTTTTGTTTTTGCAGAGCAGCGCCCGGGGTCCGACCCGTTTGCTGCGGCAAATACAAACTGGGCCGTCCCTGCAGCCTGGTTTGTTACCATGAATTTTTGAAAGGAGCCTCCATGAGCAAAACCAAACTCGATACCCTGGCCGACAAAGAGAAACTGGTCGCCGATCTGCAGCGTGTGATTGCCGATGCCGAGGAACTCATGCAGGCCACCGCCCACCAGACCGAAGGCAAGGTCGTGGAACTGCGCGAGAAGATCAACGAGAACTTGCGCAACGCCCGCCACAAACTGGCCGATGTGGAGTACTCGGTCCGGGAAAAAACGCGCGAGGTGGCGCGCGCCACCGACGACTATGTCCATGAACACCCCTGGCGCGCCATCGGCACAGCCGCTGGGGCAGGACTGGTGATCGGTCTGCTGATCGGGCGCCGCTGATGGACGCCGGCGCAACGCGCCACATCCCCTGAACGCCGCCATGACTGAACCGCCCGTCCGGCTTGCCGCCTCGTTGCGCGCACTGAGCAGCACCTTGCTGGAAATGCTTCAGGTTCGCCTGGAGCTGTTCAATGTGGAGGCGCAGGAGGAGCTGCAGCGCGTCCTGGGGCTGGTGCTGTTCGGCGCGGTGGCAGTGGTGCTGCTTGGTCTGGGGCTGGCATTCTTCTCCATGCTGGTTACTGTCGCCCTGTGGGACTCGCACCGGCTGCTGGCGCTGGCAATCTTCACCACGCTGTTCCTGAGTCTTGGCGCGGTTTGCGCGTGGCTGGCGCGCGAACGGGCGCGGTCCGGCGGAACCCGTTTCTTTGCTGCCAGCGCGGAAGAACTCAAGCGCGACCGGGAGCGGCTGCGGCCATGAACCGGGAGCCGTTGACATGAACGCACGGGCCCAGGTGCTGGCGGCCCGGCGCGCCAGCCTGCTTCTGCGCTCCCAGCAGCTGCGCTTGCAGGCGGAGCAGCAATCTGCCGGGTTGAGCCCGGCCTTTGCACTGGCCGACCGGCTGCAGGACGGCTGGGACTGGTTGCGTGCGCACCCCGAAGTCGTGGCGGGGGCAGCGCTCGGCGTGGCCGCGTTGCGGCCGCGCAAGGCGTTTCGTCTGGGCTGGCGGGTCTGGTCGCTGTGGAGGCTGGCGCGGCGCTGGCGGTTCGTGGGCCAGGCGCTGCAGCGCTACTTCTAGCTGTGGGGTGGGCTGTGGGGAGTCACCACCCAGGCCGTGCCGGGCCGACCCTGCGGTACAAAATTCCGGAATCGGTTCTGGTGGTGATCCACACGCCCGACCGCCAGGTGTTGCTCATCGAGCGTGCCGATGCGCCGGGGTTCTGGCAGTCCGTGACCGGGTCCAAGGAGGCGGCAGACGAGGCCTTTGAGGCCTGTGCTGTCCGTGAAGTGGCCGAAGAGACCGGGCTGGATGCCCGGGCGCCCGGCCACCGGCTGAACGACTGGGGGCTGGAAAACCGGTACGAAATCTACCCGCAGTGGCGGCATCGGTATGCCCCTGGTGTGACCCGCAACACCGAGCGGGTGTTCGGCCTGTGCATCCCTGCGCCCGTGCCGGTGTTGCTCAGCGCCCGCGAACACCGCAGCCAGTGCTGGCTGCCGTGGCAGGAGGCCGCTGACCGGTGCTTCTCGCCGTCGAATGCAGAAGCCATCCTGCTGCTGCCGCGGCTGGGGTGAAGGCACCCATCGGACAGGCAGCCTGACTGGCCGGGGTGGCGGTTGATCCAGCGCATGCACTTCCTCCACAGGCCATGCGATCATTCTTTCCATGAACACATTGCGGGTGGCGACCTACAACATCCACAAAGGCGTACAGGGCCTTGGACCCGGGCGCCGTCTGGAAATCCACAACCTGGCCCACGCGGTGGAGCAGTTCGACGCCGACATCGTGTGCCTGCAGGAGGTGCGGCGCCACAACCGCAAGCTGGAGAAGCACTTCACCCGCTGGCCGGAGCTGGACCAGGCGGGCTACCTGTCACCAGAGGGTTATGAAGCGGTCTATCGGACCAATGCCGTCACCCGCCACGGCGAACACGGCAACGCGCTGCTGTCCCGGTGGCCGGTGCTGGACATCCGGCACTCCGATGTGTCCGACCACCGCTTCGAGCAGCGAGGCCTGCTGCATGCGCAGATCTTCGTGAACGGCATGGATCTGCACGTGGTGGTGGTGCACCTGGGCCTCATCCATGCCAGCCGGGAGCGGCAGGTGCGCCGCCTGGGGGAGTTCATCGAGGCAGAGGTGCCCAGCAGCGCCCCGCTCATCGTGGCCGGGGATTTCAACGACTGGGGTGCACAGTTGCACAAACCCATGGCGGCGCTGGATCTGCATACCTTCGATGGCATTCGCCTTCCCACCTATCCTTCGCGCCTGCCGCTGCTGCATCTGGACCGCATTTATGTGCGCGGCCTGCGGCTGCTGTCGGCCCAGGTGCCCCACGGACGGGCCTGGGCCCGCATGTCGGATCATCTTCCGCTGATTGCGGAACTGGCGCTGTGAATGATGGACAGCTGCTGAAGGCGCTCAGGCCCGCCCGGGGGCATCGTCCGGTGGCAGAGCGCGGCCACCAGCTGGTGTTGCTGCAGGGCGGGGCGGAACTGTTTCCCGCATTGGTGGAGGCGATGGACGCTGCCCGCAGCGTGGTCCACCTGGAGACTTACATCTTCGAGTTTGCCGGGACGGCCCTGATGGTCGCCGAGGCCATGGAGCGCGCGGCACGCCGTGGTGTGCGGGTCCGGCTGGTGATCGACGGTGCCGGAACGCCACGTATCCCCGCCGAATGGGTCGAACGTTTCTCGGCCTCGGGCGTGCGCTGGCGCATCTATGCCCCGATGGGCCGGCTGGGGCTGCTGGTGCCCGGCACCTGGCGCCGCTTGCACCGCAAGCTCTGCGTGGTGGATGGCACCATCGGGTTCTGCGGAGGCATCAACCTCATCGACGATCAGGACGACGTTTCCCTGGGACGTCTCAGCGCGCCGCGGCTGGATTTTTCATTGCGGGTGGCGGGCCCCCTGGTGGCCGATATGGTCGACACCATGGAGCAGCTCTGGTGGCGATTGCAGGCGGTGCGCAAGGCGCGTCAGCGGGAGTTCAAGGCCGCGTGGGATGCCCTGAAGACAGCCAGTCCGGTCGGCGATTTTTCCCGCTTGCTGCAGGTGTTCGAATCGTCCAGGAGTCCGACGGAGCAGCCTGCTACCCAGATTCCACTGGCAGTCGACGGCGCACGCGCTCGGTTGCTGTTGCGCGACAACGTGTCCCACCGGCACGACATCGAGCGCGCTTATCTGAAGGCCATCGGCGCCGCGCGGCAGGAAATCGTCATCGCCAATGCGTACTTCATCCCGGGCCGCAAACTGCGGCGGGCGCTCACGCTGGCGGCTGCGCGGGGCGTTCAGGTCCGGCTGCTGCTGCAAGGCAAGTACGAGCACTTTTTCCAGTACCACGCTGCGAGGCCGGTTTACCAGACGCTGGTGGAAGCCGGTGTGCACATCCACGAGTACGCCCCCAGCGCCTTGCATGCCAAGGTTGCCGTGGTGGACCGGCGCTGGGCCACGGTGGGTTCCACCAACCTGGATCCGCTGTCGCTGTTGCTGGCCAGGGAGGCCAACGTGATGACCACCGACCGCCGGTTTTCGCAGCAGCTGCACGATCGCCTGGACGAGATCCTGCGCCATGCCAGCCGCCGCATCGATGCCCAGACCCTGGGCCGGCGGCCCTGGACGCAGCGGGCGCTGGACCGCGTAGCGTTTGCGCTCATGCGCGCCACCCTGTTCCTGACCGGGCATCGCTACTGACCTCCTGCCTGTAAGACCCCAGGGGATCCGGCGTTATTCAGTATTGATGCGCCGTATGCGGGTGCGGTGTTAGCATCTGAAATGCTTATGAAAATCGACCAGCCAATGATGCCTTCCAGTCCCCCCGAAGAGGATCAGGGTGTGCCGATGTCCGTCCGCATCCGTGAACGGGTCAAGGCCGCTCGCCACCGGTTCCATTCCAACGACAACATTGCGGACTTCATTCGCCCGGGTGAGCTCGAGGTGTTGCTCGACGAGGTCACCGAGAAGATGCAGGGCGTGCTGGACAGCATGGTCATCGACACGGAGAACGACCACAACACCGGAGAGACCGCGCGCCGCGTGGCCAAGATGTACCTCAAGGAGGTGTTTGCCGGTCGCTATGTGAAAGGGCCGGGCGTCACCGAATTCCCCAATGCCGAACACCTCAACGAGCTGATGATCGTCGGCCCGATCACCGTGCGCAGCGCCTGCAGCCACCACTTCTGCCCGGTGATTGGTCGGATCTGGATCGGGGTGATGCCCAACGAACACACCAACGTCATCGGATTGTCCAAGTACGCGCGCATGGCCGAGTGGATCATGGGCCGTCCGCAGATTCAGGAGGAGGCGGTGGTGCAGCTTGCCGACCTGATCCAGGAAAAGACCCAGCCCGATGGCATGGCCATCGTGATGGAAGCCACCCATTACTGCATGGGCTGGCGCGGCGTGAAGGACATGAACAGCAAGATGATCAATTCCGTCATGCGGGGCGTGTTCCTCAAGGATTCCAACCTGCGGCGCGAATTCCTCTCCCTCATCCCGCGCTGATCTCCATACCAAGAAGTCAACATGCTGGTCCGTCTGCTCTACGTCAGCCGCGCTGTTACCAAAGACAGCAGCAAGGCCATCGAATCCATCCTGGAATCTTCGCGTGTCCACAACGTGAACCGCGGCATCACGGGTGTGCTGTGCTACGGCGGTGGGGTGTTCCTGCAGGCCATTGAGGGCGGACGCAAGGCCGTGAACGAGCTGTTCAACCACATCGTTCTCGATGAGCGCCACTCCGACGTGGTTCTGCTGCATTACGAAGAAATTTCGGAGCGTCGGTTCGGTGGCTGGACCATGGGCCAGGTGAATCTGTCCAAGCTCAACACCTCCATCGTGCTGAAGTATTCCGAGCGTCCGGAGTTCGACCCGTACTCGGTGTCGGGCAAGGTGTCGCTGGCGTTGCTGGAAGAGCTGATGGCCACGGCCAGCATCATTGGCAGGGCCTGACGCTCCTCGCCGTGCAGGCGCCTGCAGGACCCCTGTTGCTGGGGTGTGATTTCACCAGCGCGCCGTCGCGCCGCAAGCCCATTGTTCTGGCCTCCGGCCACCTGATCCAGGGGCGCGTCGTGCTGGCAGCCCTGGAGCGTTTCGACTCGCTGGACGGCTGGACCGATCGCCTCACCCTGGATGGGTCCTGGGTGGGCGGGTTCGACCTGCCGTTCGGCTTGCCCCGCGAACTGGTCCAGACCCTGGGCTGGCCCGACGACTGGCTGGCCTGCATGAACCACTACGCCAGCCTGAGCCGCGAAGAGATCCGCGCTGCTTTCTCTGCCTTCTGTCAGGCGCGGCCCATCGGGGGCAAGTTTGCCCACCGCGCCACCGATGGTCCCGCCGGGTCCAGCCCCAGCATGAAGTGGGTGAATCCGCCGGTGGCCTACATGCTGCATGCCGGGGTGCCACGGCTGATCCGCGTGCGCGCCACTTTGCCGGGCTTGCTGGAGGGCGACCCGGACCGGGTGGCGCTGGAGGCTTATCCGGGTCTGGTAGCCCGCAGTGTGCTTCGCCATGCTTCCTACAAGAGCGACGACAAGGCCCGGCAGACTCCGGACCGCCTGATCGCACGGCGCACCCTGATCAACGCCCTGGAAGGTGGCCAGGTGCCGCTGCTGGCGTCGGTCCGATTGCGGGTCAAGCTCACGCATGCGCAGCGCGATGTGCTGGCAGACGACGCCAGCGGCGACAGTCTCGATGCCCTGCTGTGTCTGATCCAGGCAGCCTGGGCCCTGTGCCAGCACCGGGCAGGTCATGCGCAATGGGGGCTGCCGCCTTTCGATCCGCTGGAGGGCTGGATCGTCGGCGCCTGAGGTCCGCGCAGGACGAACCCGTGTGATGCGCTGGCTGCGGGCGCAACATGCGTGCAGGCTGGGCCTGCCTACAATGTGCCCGTGCGGTCTACTGCCGCACACAAGCGTTCTCAGGGCGGGGTGCAATTCCCCACCGGCGGTGATGGCGGTGTGGCAACACGCTGCACAAGTGCCGCGAGCGCCTTGGTCGCTTCGGCTTCGCTGGTGCGGCGAAGGGTCAGCAGACCCGGTGAGACTCCGGGACCGACGGTCACAGTCCGGATGCAAGAGATCGCGAGCCTTGTGCCAGCTCCGGTGCGCCAGCACCCGGGGTGGCGCTTGCGCTTGTGCGCCCTGATTTCTTGGCCTTTCCTGTTTCTAGGACACCATGAATCAGACCGAAAACCCCGCCGTTCTCCTTCCCGATCCGCCATTGCCCGGCCATTTGCGCTTTGCTTTTGTGGAGGCCTCGTGGCACGCAGAGATCGTGCACCAGGCGCGCGACGCCTTTTTTGCCGCCATGGCGGAAGGCGGCTTTCCTGCCGGATCCATTGACGTTTTCGATGTGCCGGGCGCCTTCGAGATT
Source organism: Hydrogenophaga sp. (assembly GCA_025458915.1). Classification (GTDB taxonomy): domain Bacteria; phylum Pseudomonadota; class Gammaproteobacteria; order Burkholderiales; family Burkholderiaceae_C; genus Hydrogenophaga. The sequence continues at coordinate 344 of JALORL010000045.1, read as the reverse complement.
CCGCTGCATGCCCAACGCCTGGCGCGTTCCGGTCGCTATGCAGCCGTGGTGGGCAGTGCGCTGGTGGTGGATGGCGGCATCTACCGGCACGACTTCGTGTCGCAGACCGTGGTGCAGGCCCTGATGAACGTGCAGTTGGACACCGGAGTGCCGGTGATTTCTGCAGTCCTCACGCCGCACCACTTTCACGAACACGCCGAGCACCGCAAATATTTCATGCGCCACTTCGCGGTGAAAGGAACCGAGGCCGCGCAGGCTTGTCTGTTGACGGTCGCTGGCATGCGGCGCATGGACACCCTGTTGGGTGCTTGATGTGCCTGCCTGCGGCGCGCGGCATGCCCCTC
>JALORL010000044.1 GCA_025458915.1 Hydrogenophaga sp. | reverse complement strand
GCGCACACCGATGGATCGGCCAAAGCGGTCGTCGGCTTCCACGATGCGGGCCTCGATCAGCACCTGCCGCACCGGAACATCCAGCTTGGCAATGAAGGCCTGAATCTGTTCCAGCTTCGAAGGAATGTCGGTCACGAAGAGCTGGTTGGTGCGCGGCTCGGCGATCACACTGCCCCGCGCAGACAGGATCCGCGCACTGGGTGCGCCGCTGGTGGCACCGCCACCTCCACCCGCAGAGATCTGCGTCGCGATATCGGCCGCTTTCGCGTAGTTCATCTGGAAGCCCTGTGTTCGCAGTGTCTCCAGGCTTTCCAGGGATGCCTTGGCTTCAAGCTCCTGTTTTTCGCGGGCAGCAATCTCGTCATTCGGGGCAATCCACAACACGTTCCCGTTCTTGCGCATGCCCAGACCCTTGGCCTGAAGAATGATGTCCAGGGCTTGATCCCAGGGCACGTCCTTGAGCCGCAGCGTGACAGAACCCGTCACCGAATCCGAAGTCACCACGTTGAAGTTGGTGAAGTCGGCAATCACCTGCAGGAGGGAGCGGACTTCGATGTTCTGGAAGTTCAGCGAGAGCTTTTCACCGCTGTAGCCCGGACCCTGCGTGAGCTTGGTGGGGTCCACTGCCTGCTCGCGGACTTCCAGCACGAACTGGTTGTCGCTCTGGTAAGCGGAATGTTCCCAGTTGCCGCGCGGGCTAACCACCATACGGACCCGGTCACCGGCTTGTGAAGTCACGATCGACTGCACGGGCGTACCGAAGTCGGTCACGTCCAGGCGGCGGCGCAAGCCTTCTGGCAACGAAGTCCTGAGAAATTCCACCACCAGGTTCTGCCCTTGCTGGCGAATGTCCACGCCCACCTGGTTGTTGGCGAGATCGACAATCACACGACCTGTACTGCCCGTGCCACGCCGGAAATCGATATCCCGCAACGGGGCCATTTCGTTGTTGCGGCTCTCTGCGAACACTTGAGGTGCAGCTGGAGGCGCCACGGTGGCTGACTCTGTGCGCTCCAGCACCACCACCAACGTATTGCCGTCCATGCTGGTCTGGTAGGCAGATGGTTGTTTGAGGTTGATGACCACGCGGGTACGGTCACCCGCCTGCACCACGTTGGCAGAGCGCAGGTTGCCCTGGTTCAGCTCGACCGCGTTGCGTCCGATCGCATTGGCCATGCCTGGGAAATCCAGTGCAATCCGCGCAGGCGACTGCACGGTGAAGCCCGTGGGTGGCGCCGCCAGGGGTTGATTGGTCTCGATGCGGATCACCTCCACACCGCCCTGGACACCACCCGTTACCGATTTGATGGCGTTTTGTGCGTGCACCCAGGTGGCGCTGAGCGCAACCAAGGCAAATACCATGCCGCTTCTCAGGTGTTGACCCATGGTGCTGGACTTCATGGCCTGGTCAGTCTTTTTCATTTGGAAGCTTCCTCTTGTAGCTGTAGGGCTGCTGGCCGTTCGGTCCATTCACCTGCGGCGTCCTGCACGATTTCGCGCAGGACGATTTCTGTTTCCGTGATCTTGTCGACCCGACCGTAGTTCTGGCCAAGGTAATTTCCCGGCCGAACCTGGTACAGAAGCGAATCCACCCGCACGAGCGCAACTAGCTGACTGTCCTGGCTCAGGCTGCCTACCATGGCCATCACATCCAGGGGATAGGCCTCCAGGGGTTGCTTGCGGCGTGCCAATTCAGCATCGATCAGGGCGGAATTCGAGAGCGGAGCGCTTTGGCCGCTGCGCAAAATGCTAGCCAGCTTGGCGCTGCTGAAGGGCTCCTCCAGAAATTCGCCCTTGTACGATTCGGGGTTGAATGTCGTTGGCTCGGGGATCGGCGTCACGTTCGGACGCGTCTTGTTGCGCTCGCTCACCATCCACTGCTGCAACTCTTCTTCGGGCTGCGAAGAACACCCCACCAGAAGCATTGCAGCAAGGGCAGCCATGGCCAGGGTCGTAGGTCTCACTGGTCTCACTTCTTCGCTCCTGGTGCTGCCTTGGCCTGCTGTTGCAGCGCGATTTCTTCTTCATCCAGATAGCGGAAGGTTTTTGCGGTACCGTCCAAGTTCAGGACGCCCTCCCGGTTCTGCACGGGCGTCAAAGACAGGTCGTTCAGTGTGACGATGCGCGACAGGTTGGCAATATCGGCCGCGAACAGCCCGATGTCGTGGTACGTGCCCGTGACCTTCAAGGTGATGGGCAACTCAGCGTAATACTCCTTGACCGCAACCTGCCCCGGCCGGAACAGCTCGAACTGGAGGCTTCGGCCAAGGCCCGCCTGGTTGATGTCGGACAGCAAGGCGTCCATTTCAGCCTTGCTTGGCAACTGCTTTTCCAGTTGGGTGACGTACGTCTGCACCTGCTCCAGTTGCTTGCGCAAGGCGTCCAGGTTCACGGCCTGAACCACCTTGCTCTGGTAAGAAGCCCGAAGCTCGGTTTCTCGCGCCTGTTCCGCCACCAGTTCTGCATCCACGTCTTTCAGCCACACGAACCAGAGAATGCCCACCACCGCTGCGCAGACTCCAAGGAACAACAGGTTCCTGGGAATGGCCGGCCATTGCGATGGATCGTTGGGGTCCAGTCCGGTGAACTGGCTTTTGAGCTTGCTCTGGATCTGTCCGAAATCCAGCTGAATTGCTTTTGAGTTAGCCATGGTGATCGATCGCCCTTTGTCACACCTTGCCGGGAGCGGCTGCGCCTGCAGCGGGTGTGGCCGCTCCATTAGCGTCCTTGGGAGCCGGGCGCTTCAAGGCCACCCTGACGGTGAAGTTCGACACCCGCCGCTGCTCTCGCGCATTCACAGGCACATTGGCTGCAACGATTTCGATCAGTTCAGGCCGGGTCAGCCATGGGCTCTCGTTGCCCAGGTTGCGCAACAACTCGGACACTCGCTCCTGAGATTGCGCCACACCGGTCAGGAGGACGTTCTGCCCCTCCTGCTTCATCGTTTTCAAATAGATGCCATCAGGCAACTGCGCCACCAGTTCATCCAGCAGGTGAACCGGCAGGTTTCGGTCAGCCTGGAGATCTTCAACAGCGGTTTGGCGGGCGCGCAGGGAAGCAATTTCCTTTTGCAGGCCCGCAATGTCCTTGATCTCTTCGTCCAGCCGGGAAATTTCCTGCTGCAGCATGGCATTGCGCGACTGCTGGTCGGAAATCTGGCCCTGGTACCAGGTAAACACCACGCCACCAATGATGCCGCCGAGCATGGCCGAGAGGGCCAGCTGCGTGAAGAACTGATCTTTTTGCTTTTTTCGGGCTGCCTCGCGGTGGGGCAGCAGGTTGATCAAAATCATTGGTAGAACCTCCTCAGGGCTAGACCGGTCGACGTGAGGTAGGAGGGGGCTTCTCGAGCGATTTTTCGGGCTTGCACCGTGGACGCCATGTCCATGCCATCAAACGGATTGATGACCATGCAGGCAAATGACGTCTGATGGGTGATGGCCTCCGTCAGTCCTGGCAATGCTGCGCTACCACCAGCCAGCAGGATGTGGTCCACCTTGTTGTAAGGGGTGCTGGTGAAGAAGAACTGCAGCGCGCGCCCGATTTCCTGCGCCATGCTTTCAATGAAGGGTTCCAGAACGGCAGCACGGTAGTCGTCGGGCAAATCGCCGGAACGTTTCTTGGCCTCCGCCTCATCGGATGAGAACCCGTACTGGCGCACGATCAGCTGGGTCAACTGGGCACCGCCAAATGCCTGATCCCGCTCGTATAGCACGTCGTCGTTGCGCATGACCTGCATGCTGGTGGTCAATGCACCGACCTCGAACAGGGCCACCAGCGAATCCACGCCCTGGTTGGGCAGGGTTTCGATGACGCGGCCTGCGGCCATGCGGGATGCGTAGGACTCCACATCCATGACCACCGGCTTGAGCCCTGCGGCCTCCGCCAAGCCCTGTCGATCCGAGACCTTTTCCTTGCGGGATGCAGCAATCAGCACCTCCACATCGCCAACGGAGGTGGCGCTGGGACCGATCAGACAGAAGTCCAGACTCACTTCGTCCAGTGAAAAAGGAATGTACTGATTGGCTTCGGATTCCACCTGGGCTTCCAGCTCCTTGTCGGAGAGTCCGCCAGGCAGGATGATCTTCTTGGTGATCACGGCCGATCCGGGCAACGCGAGTGCCACGTTCTTGGTCCGGCTGCCGCTTTTGCGCACTGCCCGCCGAACCGCCTCGGCCACCTCGTCGAATTTTTCGATGTTACCGTCCGTGATCCAGCCGCGTTCCAGCGGCTCCATGGCGCATCGTTCCAGCACCAGATCGCCCGAGCGGTTGCGGCCGAGTTCCACCAGCTTGACGCTGGAAGAGCTCACGTCGATGCCCAGCAGCGGTGCCGGTTCCCGGCTGAATAACGACCCCAATGAGCTCAAGGTGGCCCCCAGAATAGAACGCGCCCGGAGGCGCAAGACTTAAGATTTCACTTGAATGCTAGCAGCAAGGCCCTTGAGCGGCAAAGAGATTTAGCCCTTACGGAACCGCAAAGCGTTGTCAAAAGCATACGCATTTTTTTACCGTTTCTTGAAGTGCGTAACCTGCCGGAGAGTCGCCTGTCTTGGGAACCCCCCTTCAAGTGGGTCCTCACTCGCAACCGCAGAACGGCTGGATTTTTATAATCAGCGCCTACTACCGATCAACTGCATGTCCAAAGAACATTCCACCCCTCCAGCCAAACGGTCTCGAAAACCAGTATGGATGGACCACCCTGTGTTGCGGTGGACGATTCGCCTTGTGGTAGGTCTGGTCGGACTGGCGGCAGCTGGTGTTGCTGGACTCATGATGGCAGTGGCAATTGCTCTGGCGGTTGCCTATCCCAATCTGCCGGAAGTCACCAGCCTGGCGGACTACCGCCCCAAGTTGCCGCTGCGGGTGTTGTCGGCCGATGGCAGACTCATTGAAGAATTCGGAGAGGAGCGGCGCAACCTTCTGACCATCGACGAGATCCCGGAGGTCATGATTCAGGCCGTTCTGGCGATCGAGGACACGCGCTTTTTCGAGCACAGTGGCGTTGACTACCGGGGCATGGTGCGCGCTGCGTTGGCCAACCTGGGCAGGGCCAAGAGCCAGGGGGCATCCACCATCACGATGCAGGTGGCACGCAACGTGTATCTGTCGGCGGAGAAAAGCTACACGCGGAAGATCTACGAGGTGCTGCTGACGTTCAAGCTGGAGCACATGCTCACCAAGGAGCAGATCCTCGAGATCTACATGAACCAGATCTTTCTGGGCCAGCGTGCCTACGGATTCTCTGCAGCCTCGTTGACGTATTTCGGCAAACCGCTGAAAAACATCTCGATCGCCGAAGCTGCGATGCTGGCCGGCCTGCCCCAAGCGCCCTCCGCCTACAACCCGATCTCCAACCCGAAACGCGCGCGGGCCCGGCAACTCCACATCATTGACCGGATGCTGGAGAACGGCTTCATCTCGGCAACAGAAGCGCAACAGGCCAAGGATGAACAACTCGTCCTGCGTCGCTCGGCGCCGGCCCGCATCCACGCAGAGTTCGCAGCCGAGATGGTGCGCCAAGCCATCGTTGCCCAGTACGGCGACGAAGCCTACACTCGTGGCCTTGTGGTCACCACCACCCTGCGCGAAGACGAGCAGCAGGCCGCGTACCGGGCAGTGCGCAAGGGCGTTCTGGACTATGAGAGCCGGCAGATCTACCGCGGCCCGGAACTGTTCATCGACCTGCCCGCCGATCCGGCGGCGCGGGATGAAGCCATTGATGCTGCGCTCAACGACCGACCCGATAACGACGATCTGCTCTCGGCAGTGGTGCTGCAGGCCTCCTCCGCCAAGGTGGTGGCGGTACGCCAGGACGGCGATCCTTTCGAGATCACGGGCGAAGGCCTGCGCCCTGCACGTTCCGGCTTGTCCGAGAAGGCCGGGCCGAATGTCAAGTTGCGCCCGGGCGCTGTGATCCGGGTGGTCAGGACAGGGGAAAAGGGTTGGCGCATCACGCAGTTGCCGGAGGTGGAGGCAGCCTTCGTTGCCATGGATCCGAAGACCGGCGCCATCCGCGCCCTGGTCGGTGGGTTTGACTTCCAGAAAAGCAAATTCAACAACGTCACGCAAGCGTGGCGACAACCTGGTTCCAGCTTCAAGCCGTTTATTTATTCGGCGTCGCTGGAGAAGGGCGTGTCTCCCATGACGATCGTGAATGACGCGCCGCTTTTTTACAGTGCACAGGAAACGGGGGGGAAACCCTGGGAGCCCAAAAACTACGACGGCCAGTTCGAGGGGCCGATGTCCGTTCGCAGAGCGCTGGCGAAATCCAAAAACATGGTGTCCATTCGCATCCTGCAACTGGTGGGGACCCAGAGCGCGCAGTCCTGGGTCACCCGTTTCGGATTCGATGCCGACAAGCATCCCCCGTACCTGACGATGGCTCTGGGTGCCGGCGCAGTGACCCCGATGCAAATGGCCAACGGGTATGCGGTGTTCGCCAATGGCGGCTATCGGGTGGCACCGACGCTGATCGCGCGGGTGACCGATCACCGGGGCAAGGTGCTGTTTGAAGCCAAACAGCCCGAACTTGACGACACAGCCCGCGTCATCGACGCGCGGAACGCATTTGTCATGAACAGCCTTCTCCAGGAAATCACCCGGTCGGGAACGGCTGCAAGGGCCCAGCAGGTGTTGGGGCGCACCGATCTTTATGGCAAAACGGGCACCACCAACGATTCAGTGGATGCATGGTTTGTCGGTTTCCACCCCACCGTGGTGGCGGCCGCCTGGGTAGGGTATGGCACACCCCGCAATCTGGGCAGTCGGGAAACCGGGGGAGGCCTCAGCCTGCCGATCTGGATGGGGTACATGGCCGAAGCGCTGAAGGACGTACCGGAAGCCACGTACGAGCCTCCCAAGGGCGTCATCCGCCTGGGGGGAGAGTGGTATTACGAGGAGTTCGGCCCGGGGAGCAGCGTGCATGGCATCGGGCTTGATGACCCACTGCCCGGTCAGCCGGCCGATCCGTCACTGACCGGAGACATTGATAACGGCAACCCTGCCCAGTCTCCGGCAACACCGCTGCGCTCCGAAGACAGGCGCAGCATTCTGGATCTGTTCAGGAACTGAAATCCAGCGGCATCCCGGACTGCTCACTGGAGAACCGGGAGAGGTGGGCAAGAAATTCGCCTTGGCCTTTGGTGTCGGCCCACTGGTGGCCATCGTAGCGGTAGTGAAAGCCGCCAGCGCGGGCCGCCATCCACACCTCCTGCAAAGGTTTCTGCAGGTTGATGATGATCTGGCTGCCATTGCCAAAGGTCAGGGTGATCATGCCTCCCACCCGCTGGTTGTCGATGTCTGCATCGGTCGAATCATTGATGCGGTCGCATGCCAGTTCGATGCGGCGCAAAAGCAACTCGGCTTGGTCCATGTATTCGGTGTCGGTCATTACAATACGCAGATGAACAGAAGAGACCGGATTCTAGGCGTGGCCCCGGTGCCAAAAGGCTGCGCATGGGGTGCTGCCCTGTTGGCAATCGGGTTGCTGCTCGGCGGTTGTGGCCAGAAGGGGCCTCTGTACCTGCCCCCGGGGAACACGGCGGCGCCGGTGGTATCCCCCGATAGCCTGGAGCAACCAGCGCTACCGCAAGATCAGCTGGTGGTCCCCAGATAACGCTTGGTGAGCAAGTGCCTGGTGCTTCTCCCAAGCCGGGCGCAATCAGGCAAGCTCAGCGTGTCAGGCGGCGGTGCAACCGCCATCCCAGCAGCACCGCAAAAATCGCTGCATAAACGAACACTTCGGTGAAATCGCTCTTGCCGGTGCGCATCCAGAAGAAGTGCAACACCGCCAGGGCGGCCACACCATAGACGCTGCGATGCAACCATTGCCAACGCCGGGTTCCAAGCGTTCTGATGGCCTGGTTGAAGGACGTCGCGGCGAGCAGCAGCAGCAGCAACCAGCCGACGGTACCAACCAGGATGAACGGGCGGTCGACCACATCCAGCACCACCGCCCCGGCATCGAACCCCATGTCGAACCAGGCGTAGGCCACCAAGTGCAGACTGGCGTAGAAGAATACGAACAAACCCGTCATGCGCCGCAACCGGGCGAGGGCCGGCAGGCGGGCCATGGTGCGTAGAGGCGTCACCAGCAGAACCAGCACGAGAAAACGCAGCGTCCAGTCCCCCAGTGAGCGGATGAGCGCTTCAGCGGGATTGGCGCCAAGAGCATCGGTAAACGCGGCCCACACCAGCCAGCCAGCGGGCGCAGAAGCCAGCACGAACAGCACGGGCTTGGCCATGCGGTGCATGAGCCAGGCATTCACCCGCTGCGCCAGCAGGTGGCCTGCTGCCGAACCGGAACCCGCGCGTGGAACTGAGGAAGGCCAGGCCATGCCCGTGTGGGGTCAATAGAACTTCTTGAGGTCCATGCCGGCATACAGCTGGCCGACCTGGGGTTCGTAACCGTTGAACATCAGCGTCTTGCGGCGCTTCGCCAGCAAGCCGCCTTCTTCACCGATGCGCCGCTCCGTGGCCTGGCTCCAGCGCGGATGGGACACCTCGGGATTGACGTTCGAATAGAAGCCGTACTCTTGCGGCGCAGAGAGATTCCACGAGGTGGCCGGTTGCTTCTCGGTGAAGCGGATCTTCACCAGCGACTTGCCGCTCTTGAAACCGTACTTCCAGGGAACGATCAGCCGCACCGGCGCGCCATTCTGGTTCGGCAGGACCTCCCCATACATGCCGAACACCAGCATGCTCAAGGGGTGTTGCGCCTCGTCCAGGCGCAGGCCCTCGACATACGGCCAGTCGAGAACGCCGGAGCGCAGGCCCGGCATCATGGTCTGGTCGGCCAATGTGACGAACTCCATGTACTTCGCACTGCCCATCGGCTCCACCCGCTTGATCAGTTCGGCGAGCGAATAGCCCATCCAGGGAATCACCATCGACCAGCCCTCCACACAGCGCAGGCGATAAACGCGTTCCTCCATGGGAGCCAGCTTCAGCAGATCGTCCAGGTCAAACGTGCCCGGTTTCTGCACCAGCCCCTCCACCGCCACCGTCCAAGGGCGCGTGCGCAGCGTCCCGGAAGTGCGCGCCGGATCCGCCTTGTCGGTACCGAATTCGTAGAAGTTGTTGTAGGTGGACGCATGCTGGTAACTGGTGACCGCTTCCACCGTGGTGGCGCCCGCAACCAACGAACGCCCGCCCGTCAACGGAACCAGCTTGCCGGGACGGGGGTAGGCTGCCTGGGCGACAGCCTCTCGGGAACCCCAGGCCGCCAGACCCAGCCCGGCAGACCCCAAGGCCATGTTCTGGATCCAGCGCCGGCGATCGAGATACACCGCGCGGGATGTGATTTCACTCGCGACGGGATGCTGGAATCCGTTGCGGGAGGTCTTGATGATCATGTGGGGCTCCTTGGTGACCGGTTGGTCCTGCGAACCCTCACATTCTTTCAAAGTTCCTCAAACGTTGTGGTGACCGGGCCATACGACCCGGCGCACCACCAAACCACCTTACAGCTCGCCATAGCTGTGCAGGCCCGAGAGGAACATGTTCACCCCCAGGAATGCGAAGGTAGTGACCGCCAGGCCCACCAGCGCCCACCAGGCCGCTACCGTGCCCCGCAAGCCCTTCATCAGGCGCATGTGCAGCCAGGCGGCGTAGTTGAGCCAGACGATCAGCGCCCACGTTTCCTTCGGATCCCAGCTCCAGTAGCCGCCCCAGGCTTCTGCAGCCCAGAGTGCTCCGAGCACGGTGGCAATGGTGAAGAACGCGAAGCCGATGGCGATGGCTTTGTACATCACGTCATCCAGCACCTCGAAGGAAGGCAAGCGGGATGCGATGCGACGGCGCGCCATCAGGATGCCACCGACGATCAGTGCAGACACGCCGAAATACACGAACCAGTAGCTGCCGCCTTTGTCCAGAGCGCCCTGGCGGAACACCAGCGGCTCCAGGCACAACACCACGCCCAGCAACCACAGCGGCGCGAGCTTGTACCAGCGGGTTTCGCCGGCGCTCTGCTTGATCAGGTAGGCAAACGCCAGCATGGCAGCGATGGCGAACGTGCCATAGCCCACGAAGTTGGCGGGAACATGCAGCTTCATCCACCAGCTCTGCAGGGCAGGTACGAGCGGTTGAATCTCGTGGGCTTCGCGGACCACGGTGTACCAGAGCAGAAAACCCACTGCAGCACTGACCACCAGCATCACGAACGCACCCATGGAGCGCGTCTTGTACTGGTCTTCGTAGTACAGGTAGAAGGCAGCAGTCATCCAGCAGAACAGGATGAACACCTCGTAAAGGTTGCTTACCGGAATGTGGCCGATGTCCGGACCGATCTGGTGGCTTTCGTACCACCGCACCATGGTTCCCACCAGCGACAGCGTCACCGCGACCCATGCCAGACGCGACCCCAGGAGCTCGAAGGTGTCGCCTGCCCGCGTGAACATGCCCAGCCAGTAAAACACCGTACTCATGAAGAACAGCATGCTCATCCACAGGATGGCCGACTGGCTGGAGATGAAGTACTTGAGCAGAAACACCGTGTCGGCACGGGCAAGATCCGCCCCGCCCTCGGGGACCTGGTACAGCCAGATGGCCAGCAGCGACAGAGCCGTGACCACCACCGTCAACGTCCGCAACGGGCGCCAGAACCAGGCCAGCGCGATCATGGAAGGAACGGTGCCCACCAGGATCCACTTCTCGTAGCTGTTCATTGCGTGCTCATACTGGAACAGCGCCACGGCGCCGCCAGCCACGACAAAAGCGGCAAACAGCCAGTCCCAGATGTCACGTCGGGCAAGGTAACCCGGCTCCAGGCCGGTACCTTTATCCCCCTTTTTCAGCTCGATGGTGCGCGTTGCGGTGGTGGTGTTCATGGAGTTACCTTCAACAACTGACTTTTCAAGACCTCGAATTCCTTGTCCGCTTCCAGCGTCTTGCGGTTGGAAGACAGGGCCATGCTGGCCTGTGCAGCCTGCTCACCCGATGGGGCCAGCCACACCCACAGCCTGCGCTCACGGACGTAGAGCATGGCGAAAATGCCAACGATCAGCAACAGGCAGCCAAGGTACACGATGTTCTGCCCCGGGGCACGCGCCACCTGGAAAACGCTGGCCTGAACGTGTTCAAAATCGGTGAGCTTGAAGGTCATGGGCGCCGGATAAAGGAAGCTGTCGCTCAGGCTGATAACCGCTGCCGTCATGAACTGCTGGGTGAATTCGTTGCGCTCCATTTCAGGCAGACCGTCGCGCTCCCGCGCCAGTTGCATCAGTTCGAACAGCACGCCATTGAGAATCCGTACCAGCACATCGCTGGCCCGCTCCTTCTCTTCAGGAGGAACATTCGCCTCCAGAAACGACGAGAGAGCGGGCAACCCGCCCAGCACAGGCGGCATGTCGGGCGCCGTACGCATCGACTCCGGCAACTCCACCCGTTCAGCACCGGCAAACAGGTCGATTGCACGGGTGGCAGACGCAGCGAGCGCCTCGGCCAGGTCGTTTCGGCCATCTTCCACAGCCTTCACCGCATAGCGGCGCACCGCCTCGGCCCGCATTTCATCGCTGATGAGCGCCATGCGCAGACGCACGAAACCATCCAGCTTGTCCTGTTCGTCGGCTGGTATGCGCAGGTAGCGGAAAGTCTCGCTGGGATCGTTGCGGAGCCCCAGCAGGTACATGCGCATACCATCCAGCTCCATCGGCAGCATGTAGTTGTGGTACTCCACGGCCTGGCCGGCTGCATCGCGCAGCTTGTAGGTGATGCTGGGACCGACGTTGCGCAGCTCCTTTTCCGTCACCGTCTTGTTGGCCGCACCCAAACGCCCCTCGATGGCATTGCGCAGATCCACCTTACGGACATCCACTTCCGCATTGCCGCCCCCGGGCGCTGCAAAATTCTCGACATTGATGATGCGCAGACCGGTGTATTCCAGCGTGATCTGCTGGTCCCCGTTGCTGAGCGGACTGGAACCCCCGATCACTCCCTCGATTTCAAACTGCCGCGTCGGGCTTGTCATGGGAAACGCCTGCAGTTTCACCTTGGAGCCGCCGTCGTCGAAACTCGACTGGTAGATGTTGATGCCACGGTGGCTGGCAGGGTGATTCACCTCCACCCGCGCCGGTTTCTGTTCACCGGTTTCGTTGTCGTGGATCACGATGTCACTGGCAAACAACTTGGGCATGCCGGTGTCGTAGTACTCGACGATGAACTTCTTGAGCTCCACCCGGAAAGGAAGATCCTGCAACATCACGCCAGCCGGCTGGGCCAGGATGGCTGTGCCTGCGGTGGTGCCTTCCGTGACGAGAAGGTTGCCGCGGAACGTAGGGTTGTTCGGTGACAAGCGGTGTTGCTCGGGCACGTCGGCAATCAAGCCGCTGCCCATGAAGGGCGTCTTGCCGTTGAACCACATCTGAGCCCGCACGATCAGGTCGCCATCGAGCAAGCCACCGATGCACACCAGCACGATGGCACTGTGCGCAGCGATGTAACCCACCTTGTTGGCAGCGCCGGTCTTGGCAGCCACCATCCAGCCGATGCCTCCCGGCGTTTCGCGGGATTGCAGCTTCACCTTCCACCCGGATCCCAGCAAGGTTTGTCCAATGCGGCGCGCCGCGGCTTCAGGCGCCTCCTGCAATGTGTTTTCCGCCCGGTTGGGGAAGGCCTTCAGGCTCTGTTCGCGGATGTTTTCCTTGTAGGCCTTGTAGTCGACCAGGATTTTTGGTGTGTTCCTGGCAATGCACAGGCTGGTACTGATGACCAGAAACGCCAGGATCAGCAGGAACCACCAGGCGCTGTAAACCGAAAAAAGACTGGCGCTGGCAAACACATCGGCCCAGAAGGGTCCGAACTGGTTGATGTAGTTGTTCTGCGGTTCGTGCTGCTTGACAACGGTGCCGATCACGGATGCGATGCAGATCACCGTCAGCAGCGAGATCGCAAACCGCATCGATGAGAGCAGTTCCACCATGTCACGTGCCAGGCGCGAGCCTGATCGGAGTTGCATTCCCTGGGTGGAGACGGTCATGAGCGATGCGGTTGCAATGGCCAAA
>JALORL010000005.1 GCA_025458915.1 Hydrogenophaga sp. | reverse complement strand
CGCGGTTGTTGGTGTAGTTGGCCCCGTTGACAACGCCGCCTTGCTCGATGCCTTCGGCGTAACTCAGGTACACGCTGCCTTGGGGTGTCGGTTTGAAGACGACGCCCAGGGTGGGGTTGGTTTTGGAGCGTTTGTACCGCTGGGCCAATGCGTCGGTCGCCGAACTGGCACCGAACCGGCTCCGGTTGGCGAGGTACGACGGACCGGCCTCGGCCGGGCCGACCGCGGGCCTGGGCAGGCCCACCGGGTTGAACAGGTTGTCAAACCCGATCGACTCGTAGACCCCTTCGGGGTAGGTCATGTCCCGCTGCACCCGGTCGTGGCCAAAGGCCAGCTCGTGGCGCAGCGGGCCCTGGCGGATGTCACCCTGCACCACCAGCTGGTAGGCGCTGTTGTTGCGTTCCTGGTCGGGCGAGTAGTAGATGCTGGCCTCGTAGTCGCCGTTGGGGCCCACAACGTCCCAGGCGTCCGACGAATTCTGGTCGCGCCAGAGTTTGCTTCGGTGGGCGGAGAAGCTCGCCTTCCAGGCATCGTTGATGCGGTAGTGGGCGCGGGTCACCACATAGGTCTGTTCGTTGGGCTCCATGGCCCAGCTCTGGTAGGCGTAGGTTTGAGGCCCGATCCGATCGAAGGCCGCCTGGGCCGCCGCCACTGCGGCCGCGTCCTCATCCCAGCCCCACCACCAGAGCGAAGGACCGCGCACGCTCAGCTTCTTCAGGCGCTGGTGTTCCACGTCAAGCTCCAGCGACAGCTGGTTGTTGACCTGCCAGTCGAAGAAGCCGCTGACGAACTGTTTGTCTCCCTTAAAGGCCTTGACGTGGGAACGCTGCTCCTCGGCCGCCGCATTGATTCGGTAGCCAAACTGCGCGTCGCTGCCGAAGCGGCCGCCCAGATCGGCATGGGCGCCGAACCCGCCGTCGCCGTTGGCGCTCACGCTGATCGTGCGCAAGGGCTCGGCGGTGGGGCGCTTGACCACGTAGTTGAGGGTGCCGCCCGGCGATGTCGCGCCGTAGCGCAGTGCCGACAGGCCCTTGTTCACCTCCACGGCCGCCTTGTTCTCAAGCGCGATGCTGCCCTGGTCGTTGATGCTCATGCCGTCGCGGTACACAGCGTCGGTGCTCAGGTAGAAACCTCGCACATTGACGCGCTCGAACCAGTGCGGGTCTCCCGCGAGGGTTACGGACGGGTCGTTGCGAACGACGTCGGCCAGCGACTTGGCCTGCTGATCGGCGATGACCTCGGCGCTGACCGTGGTGGTCGAGAACGGCGTGTTCAGCACCTCCTGCTCGCGAAAGCCGGAAACCGCAGAGCTTCGGGCGCGAAACCCGCGCTCCTGCCGAACGGGCAAAGGCTGTTCGTTGGAGGCGGTGACGGTGACCGTCGGCAAAACCGCTTCGCCTTGGGGGGCGGCTGCAACCGCCGCCTTGATGACGACGGAGTTGCCGTCGAACGAGGGCTCCAGGCTGCTGCCGGCCAGCAGGCGCTGCAGGGCCTGGCGCACCGTCAGGTTGCCGCTCACGGCCGGTGCTTGCTTGCCCTCCACCAGCTGGCGCTGCACCAGCAGTTGCATGCGGGTCTGCCGCGCCAGCTCGTTGAGCGCTTGGGCGAGTGGCTGTGCAGGAATGTTCAGGACGGTGGTGGCCTGTTCGGTGGCTGTCTGCGCATGAACGGACTGAACGGCGGCAAAACCGGACGCGGCCACGACCGCCACTGCCAGCGCTACCGGGGAGAGGATGGGTTTGAACATGAACATCATGGGAGAAACTCAGGGTTGCGTCAGCGGCATCTTCAGAAGCTGTGCGTCAAAGTCAGATAGGCGTTTCGCTTGGCCCCGACCATCACCTGGTCGGCGCGCGACCCACTGTCCTGCATACCGGTGTAATAGGTTTGGTCTGTGGCGTTGGCAACGCTCAGCCGCACGGTGGTTGCGGGCGCGACGCGATACGACGCTCCCAGACTGACCACGGTGTAACCCGGCAGCGAAATGGTGTTGCCGGAATTCCCCCATCGTTGCCCGATGCGTGTCAGTCCGACATCGGTGGTGAGCTGCCCAAGTCCCAAGCCTGCCCATGTGTAGCTGGCCAGCAGCGAGACCTGATGTTCAGGCGTGTTGGCGAAGCGGTTTCCGATGAAGCTGGCGTTGTCGTTGGCCACAATGCGCGACTTCTGCAGCGCAACCCCACCGCGAAGTCGCAGGTGCTGACCGACCTGCGCAGTCAGTTCGCTCTCAAACCCGGTGATCTTCGACTTTCCTCCGTTCACCACGAAGGAGTCATTTGGGCCATTGGTCGGGTCTTGAAGGCTCGCGTTACTGCGACGAATGGTGAACAGGCTGTTGGTCCAGGCCAGCTTTCCGCCCAGCAGGCGGCTCTTGATCCCCACCTCCAGAGCCTGGTCGTGGATCGGGTCCAGAGGTGAACCATCCCGCTTGATGCCCGTTTGCGGAACGTAGCCGTCGCTCGCGCCGACAAAGGCGGTGTGATTGGGGCTCAGGTCATAGCTGCCAGCAACGCGCAGCGAGGTCTTCTTGCTGCCGTATGCGTCCACATAAGGGTAGTTGTTGGCGGCGTCCTGGTAGTCGACATAGGCCGCGTCGTAGTCGTAGGTGTAATCAAACTGACGCACACCCACGATGGTGCGGAACTTCTCAGACCAGTCTGCCAGCCATTTGGCGCTGACACCTTGTTCCTTGACCTTGATGGTGCTGGTCCAGAGCGCGTAGTTCTTGTCGAGGAAGGCGGGTGCCTGGTTGTTGATCGGCGCCAGGATGTCGAACGTGTTGCTGATGTTGCTGTACAGCGAGCTCGCCAGGTTGGTGCTGCTGAATCGGTCAATGCCGATGGATATGGTGTGGTCTGTGCGTCCGGCCTTGACCTTGTAGTCCAGTGTGGACCGGAGCGCATTCGCGGTGGTGTCACCACTCCAGTTATCCCAGTACAGGTTCATCAGGCGCGAACCACTCCAGCTGCGCCCATCGTCGTTGTAAAGCGTGCCCCAGCCCGGTTCGGAATCCGCGTTCCGGAACTCCTGCAGGCGGTAGCTGTACTTGCCATGCTCGATAGATGTCGACCAAGTCAGTGCATCGTTGAAGCGGTGCTCATGGTTCAGGCGGAGGCGATCGGTCTCATTGACCTGATTGGATGTGGTTTGATGAAAGCTCCACTCCCGAGGCGCGAAGCCGCCCGGCCAAGCGCCTTCCAAGAAGATGATGCCGCGGTCCTGCGGTGACTTCTGATGGCTTCGTTCGTACCCTACCGTGACCTTGCCCTGTGCGCTGTAGTCCCAGTTCAGCGTCGGAGCGACCAGATAACGGAGCGTGTTGTCTGGCCGGCCCGCACGCCACTCTTCCGGTTCAACGTAAGCCAGCACCAGGCGTCCCTGCACGTCCCCGGCTTCATTCAGCTTGCCGGTGAGGTCCGCTCCCAGCTTGCGATAGCCGTCTTGGCCCACACCGAGCGTGATGGTCCGGAGCGTTTTGACGACCTCGATCCGTTCGATGTTGTCCGGCATGGCGCGCAGGCTTTGCCCGTAGCCAGAATCCACTTGCCGAATGCCGTCACGGTAAGGCACGCTGGAGGTAAAGCCGCGGATGGAGATCGTGTCACCGGTCCAGCCGCCGTTGTCTGTGAGGCTGACGCCCGGAACAAACGACAGTACTTCATCCAGTGTTTTAGACCCAGTCGCTTCCCAGAACTCTTCGGTGACTGTATTAATGACAGCCGGCGTCTTCTGTTCCGGTAGCTTGAAGCCGAGCGACTGGGTTTCACGAGCCACGTAAGGAACCACGCCGCGGTCCGATTCCGCGGTCACGTTGACCGTGGGCAACACAGCCTCGGATCTGGCATCGGGCGCTGGTGCCGATGCGCGCACCACCACCGCCGTCCCATCCATGCTGGCCACCAGCCCGCTGCCGGCCAGCAGTCTGTCCAGCGCCTGCCGTACGGTTAGACGCCCGGTCACTGCCGGGGCCAGTTTGCCCGCCACCAACTCGCGGCTCACCAGCAGTTGCAGGCCAGCCTGGCGCGCCAACTCGTTCAGCGCGTTGCCCAAAGGCTCGGCAGGCAAATTGACGCTGTAGTTGGCTTCAGCGCTGGGTGACGCAGATGTGCTTTGCGCAAAAGCTGCGTTCGGTGCCAGGGCGCCGATGGCGAGGGCGCTCGCCAAGGCGACGGGCGCCAGCTTGAAAGGGTGGGCGGACATGAAAACAGCTCCTCAAGGTCAGTAAATAAGAATCACTCACCATGAAGACGCGCCAATGTGCGAGCAGTTGAGGTGCCGGCGGCAAATTTTTTAGCGATGTTCCTGTGCTATCGGGCACTCAGTCAGCAGCGATCACCTCGATCCGCCCGTCATCCCGACTGCGCAGGCGCACCGGCAGGGCCTGCGGGAGGGCGCGCTTGAAGGCGCTGAACTGGCGCAGGTCGAAGCTGCCGTTGAGCCGAAGCTCGGCAGCGTGGGGGTCGTTGACCACCAGGCCGGTATCCAGATAGCGCTCGAACTCAGCCACTGCGTCGCGCAGGGGTATGTCGTTCAAGACGACGCGTCCGTCCCGCCAAGAGAGGGCGCTGGCTGGGAGAAGGACGCTGACGGGAGACAGATGCCCGCGCGAATTGGCGACCACACTTTGGCCGGCGACGAGTTCGACGGCGCCGCTCTCGTCAACCGTTGAATGCACATCGCGGGAATTGGCCATACCCTCGTTCGAGATGCGCGCCACCCGTACGCGGCCTTCCTCAACCATGACGCTCACCCCACCAGCTTCCAACCCGGTCAGGGTATGGCGCACCGAAAAGCGCGTGCCCAGCACGGTGATGCGGGTGGCGCCGGCGATCACGTGGAAGGGGCGGTTGGGGTCGGGATTGACATCGAAGAGCGCCTGACCCTCCGGCATTTTCACTTCCCGCCGGTCGTGGTAAATCGCGACCTCCAGCCGTGTGTCGGTGTCCAGCCGCAAGGCGCTGCCTTCGGGCAAGGTAACCGACAGCTGCTGCCCGCGCTGGGTCACAAAGCTCTGTATGAAGGTGGGCTGCTGCTGCCAGTGGCTCCATCCCAACCAGCCGCCGGTCACTAACATCGCGGCCATGCCAGCCATGGCCGCCTGCGGTAACCAACGCCCCCAACTTGCGAGCCATTGGCGGCGCCCACTGTTTTGGGTGGTATGGCTGCGGGGCCGCAGGTTTTCTTGCGCACTCGGGCGTGCGCCTTGCGCCGTGCGGCCGCTGGTGAGGGCCGCTGGCAAGGCCGCCTTCAATGCTGCCACATCACCAGGCGGCAGTTGATCGACCTGCCCAAGCACGCCCGAGAGCTCTTCAAGCTTGGCGCCGCGCGCGGGGTCACCCGCCAACCACGCTTGCAGCTCTGATTCTTCTTCCGCACTCAGTCCATCCTGCCGTCGGGCCGCCCAGAGAGCGGCCTGAGCGTCGAACGGATCTTGCCCGGCCAGATAGTCGGCGAGCTCGCGCGCTTCCGCCGCGGTTGCGTCAGCGGCGGCGGAGCCTTCAGCGACTGGGCGAGAGGTGGACTGATGCATGACGAGAGGCGGTGTTGTTCTTGTAGACGCACAAGCGACTGAACGCTTGAGGTCGATGTTGACCGCTACCCGGTGGTGCGTATCGCTTGAACAGATCCGTGAGCGGCTGCTGGGGCAGCTTCGCTATTTTCGGGTACTCCCCGGGTTGCCGCTGTTCCCCGTCATCTGGTCCAGGCGGGCCTGGCACGACAGAATGCCACGCGCCACATGCTGGGCCACCATGTTCTTGCTGATGCCCATGCGCTCGGCCACCACTTGGTGCGACAGACCGTCGAAACGGTTCAGTACGAAGGCCTCGCGGCAGCGGGGTGGCAGTGACTCGATGGCCGCCACCAGGGCGCGGACCTGCTGCTCGTAGGCCAGGACCTCATCGGGCTGCAGGTGGCGCGGCGCCAAGGGCTGGTCTACCTCGGTCAGCGAGTCAATGTCTTCGTGCTGGCGATGAACGGCTCGCCGGTGCTGGTCGATGACGAGGTTGCGGGCGGTGCGGTAGAGCAGGGCGCGCATGTCCAGCACGGCCTGGCCGGAGGACTGGGCAGCGAGCACGCGAGCGAAGCTTTCCTGCGCCAGGTCGGCCGCGGTATCGCGGTCGCGGAGCTGGCGGCTCAGGAAGTTCAGCAGTTCGCGGTGGTAATGCTCCAGCACGGGCAGACCCTGGGAAAGACGAAGGGAAACGCCTTGGCCCGTTCGTGGAGACTGGCGGCGGCTGGTCTGCGGGCTTGGCGAAATAAGAATGGTTCTTATTATCGGCGAAAACCGTTGCTGGAGCGCACCGGACTGGCTGGTGTGGTCTCCATCCTGCTGAGATTGGGCCGAGCACGCCTGACCGCGACTCCGCGGGCGCCTACAGTCGGTTGGCGTGCTTGCTGGAGCAGGCAGCGCAGAGACCGACCAGCGCGATGCGGGGACTCAGGCGAAAACCATGTCGCCCGGCGCCCTCGAACAACTGCGACATGAGTGCGTCATTACCCAGCGGCTCTGCCAGGCCGCAGCGGGTACAAACGAAGTGCGGTTGCGCCACCTCGTCATCAGGCACTTTGCGGTAGAGCAATCTAGCCCCGAGCTTGACCACTTGAACAATCCTGGCCTTCTCCATCTCAACAAGGATGCGGTACACCGACGCGAGGTTGACGGGTACTTCCCAGCAGCGCGTAGACCGGTGCAGCGTTTCCACATCCAGGAACCGCTGAAAGTTGTCGTCCAATGCCCTCAGCACCGCGCGGCGTTGGGGCGTCAGCCTGAGGGATGCCAGGTTCAGCCGTCGAACTGCGCCTGGCGCGGGCTGCAAGCGGGGCGTCTCTGTGTCCGTTGCAGAAGCTGGCGAGGCAACGGCCTCCAACGTCGAGGGAATCAACTCAGTTCCCGGGCTCCGTTACGAAGCCAAGCTTGAGCACGCCCGAGCGCTGCACCGTGGCCATCACTTGGGCCACGCGTTCGTACTCCACCTTGCGGTCGCCGCGGATGAACACCTCGGGCTGCGGCTCCTTCTTGGCTGCGGCCTCCAGGCGCTGGACCAGTTGCTCGTCGGTCACGCGCTCCTCATTCCAGAACACGCTGCCGTCGGTCGTGACCGACAGGTTCACCGTCTCGGGCTTGACGAGGTTGGGCGTGTTGTCAGCGCGAGGCAAGTCCAGCTTGACCGAGTGGGTGAGCACCGGCACGGTGATGATGAAGATGATCAACATCACCAGCATCACGTCGATCAGCGGCACCATGTTGATGTCGCTGACCACGTCGTCGTCGTTGTTGAGGTTGCCGCCGAAGGCCATGGTCAGCCTCCCGTCTTCGTCGTCATGCCGCGCCGCAGCGGCATCACCTTGCCGTCTCCCTTGGCCACGGGGGAACCGGTCAGGAAGTAGGCGTGCAACTGACGCGCGAAGCGGTTGAGCTTGTTCACCAGGCCTTTGTTGTTGCGGGTGAGCGCGTTGTAGCCCAGTACCGCCGGGATGGCCACGAACAGGCCGAAGGCCGTCATGATCAGCGCCTCGCCCACCGGGCCGGCCACCTTGTCGATGCTGGCCTGGCCGCTCACGCCAATGCCCACCAGCGCGTGGTAGATGCCCCAGACGGTGCCGAAAAGACCCACGAAGGGCGCAGTGGAACCCACCGAGGCCAGGATCGCCAGCCCCGAGCCAATGCGTTCGGCACTGTCGTCAATGGCGCCGCGCAGGCTCTCGGTCAGCCACTCGGCCATGCTGATCTGGCCGTGCAGGTCTTCCTTGTTGGAGGCATGGTGGTCCACGGCCGCCTGCGCTTCGGCCGCGAGGTGCCGGAAGGGGTTGTCCGCGCCATGCTGGTCCAGCAACGCCATGCCTTCGGCAAAGCTGTGCGTGTGCCAGAAGCCGGCGGCCGCAGCCGCCGCGCGGTTCAGGCGCGCGGCGCGCCAGCTGCGCATCACGATCACCGTCCAGGAGACGATGGACATCAGCAGCAGCGCAATGGCCACGGTTTTGATGACGATGTCGCCCTGCGCCCAGAGCGCCGCGATGCCATACGGGTTGGTGGTTGGTTCGTTCATGAGTTCAACTCCAGATCTATGGATGTGAGGCGTCAGCGCATCGCAAAGTCGATGGGCTGCACGTACCAGAAGGGAATGGGCTGGTCGCCGCGCATGGCGGGCACGTAGCGCCACTGGCGCACGGCCTCCAGTGCGGCTTCGTCGAGCCGGGCAAAGCCGCTGCTGCGCTTGAGTTTGATTTCGCCCACGGTGCCGTCGGGCAGGATGTAGACGTCGAACAGCACGCGCCCCTGTTCGCGCAGACGGCGAGAGACGGCTGGGTACACCGGCGCCGGGTTGCTCAGGTGCGCGGCATCGGAACGCGGTGGGATCACCGGTGCGGCCGGTTCGGCAGCCACCGGGGCGGCTGCCACGGGCGGCGGCGGGGGCGCTGGCGAGGGTTCAGCCACAGCGGGCTCGGGTGATGGCGGGGCGGGCAGCTCGGCCGGCGGCGCCGTCACGGCACGCTCCGATGGCGGAGCCTTGGGCGCGGGTGGCACCGGGGCCGGGCGGGGCTTTGGCGGTGTGGGCTGCGGCTTGGGCGGCTCCGGCTGCATGGGCAGCGGTTCGGGCTCAGTCACCGGCGCCTGAGGGACCAACTGGCCGATCATCACGGGCAGAGTCACCACCTCGGGTGGCTGGCTCAGCGACGTGACAGCCCACCAGGCGAGGCCTGCATGGGCCAGGCTGACGATCAGCAGCGAGGGGGCGAGCAGCGTCGAGCGGGTTGGCGCCGCTACTCGGTCATGCGGGTGCGCGGCGGCAGCGTCTGCCGCGCGAGAAACTGGCGGGCCAGACGGCGCACGGTTCGCGGCGCGGGCCGTTCGTTCGGCTGGGTTGGGTGAAGTGGTGGCAGTCAAGACAGGGCGCGGGAAGCGAAATCATGTTCTCCCCTATGAAGACGCACGGCCGCCGAAAAAACACAGGTTGATCAATGCGTTTGCGCTGCGGAATCAACAGGCCACAAGGCGCGCATCACTTCAGGGCGGCGGGCTAGCGTCATGGCGATGGCGAGGGCGCTGCCAGCGAGCAGCATCACCCAGACAAGCATCGCCATGGATGGGCGGTCGGCCATCAGGCAGGCCAGCAGCGACAGCGGCAGGGCCAGCACGCCCAGGGCGCGCAGCACCCGCCGGGTGCGCGCAGCCGCCTCGGCCGGGCGGTGCATCACCTGCCCCCAGTGCACCTCCATGGCCAGCGCCAGCCAGCCCATGCCGGCCAGGCTCAGCGCGGCCGCTGCGGTGAGCCACAGCGCCTCAGACATGGGCCACCTCGGCGGAGTCGTTCGGCTCGGAGGGATCGGTCTTGGCAGACTTTGAGGCGGTAACACCCCGCTCCCGCTGTGCCAGCTTGCGCGCCGCCCAGAGGGCAATTCCCGCCGTGGCCAGCAGGCTCAGGTCCACCCCAGCCACCGGCCAGTAGGTGTCGGTGAACACCGTCTTGACCAGGTGGTCGCCCGTGGTGATGGCGTTGAGCACCACCGCTGCAACCGCCAGGCCGGCGATGGCCCAGCAATGCTCGCGCCAGGCCGGGTTCATGCGGCCCTGCGCCACAGGGGCGCTGCGCACGAAGGCTTGCAGCATGGCCAGCACCCAGATGCCCCAGAAGGCCAGCTTCTCCCAGTCACCTTTGCCGGCGAGGTCGGCGGGCAACATCCGGTTGACCGCCAGCATGCCCACGGCGGCGATCACCATGCCGGTGACGCTGGTCACCGCCAGTGCGTCCACCACGCGGCTGCCCTGACCGCCAGCCTTGGCGTGCGCCGCCTTGCGCTTCTCCACGAAGAAGACGAAACCGGTGGCGATGCACACACAGCCCAGCAGTCCGCCCAACACGTACAGCCAGCGCAGCAGCCAGTGCTCGAAGTGCTGCAGGTGCAGGCCGGTGAGGAACTCATTGATCTCGCTGACCACCGTGCGCGGCGGGTCCTCGCGCAGCACCTCACCCGTGCTGGCCTTGAAGTGGATGCCTTCGCCCACCAGCGCCACGCGGTCGCTGCCGGCGCGGAAGATGCTCACATAGCTGTTGGCATCCCCCACGTGGTGCACCTGCAGGTAGCCCACTTCACCTGCCATGTCGCGCGCAGCCCAGCGGCGCTTGGCCTCAGCGACCATGGCATCGACGCTGGACAGCGGCGCGGCCACACCCGAGCGCTCGTGCGGCAGGCCGGTTGCCTTGGCCTCTTGCACCTCGTGTTGCTGGTGCAAGGGCTTGAGCAGCGTGTGGCTGACGGGGAAGTAGATGTAGCTGGCTAAGATCACGAGCCCGGTGAAGGCGAAGAAGAAGTGGAAGGGCAGGGC
The DNA here is from genome assembly GCA_025458915.1 of Hydrogenophaga sp. Classification (GTDB taxonomy): domain Bacteria; phylum Pseudomonadota; class Gammaproteobacteria; order Burkholderiales; family Burkholderiaceae_C; genus Hydrogenophaga. Next base: position 35,154 of record JALORL010000005.1, on the reverse strand, counting down.
CACCACACCGGTGAGGTTGTGCAGGTCCAGCGTGGAACGCTGGGTGTGCTTCTTGGGGCGGAAGGTGAAGAACTCGCGGAAGATCTTGCGGTGCATGATCACGCCAGTGACCAGCGCCACCAGCATGGTGAAGGCAGCGATGCCGACGATCCAAATGCCGATGTCCTTCCAGGTCCAGTGCAGGTGGATGTGCATCGGGTAGAACCAGCGGCTGCCGATCTTGAGCGCGTCGTTGGGCACGAGTGCGCCAGAACGCGGATCGATGGTCACGTCGCCGTAGATGTGGTTGTGGTCTTGGGGGTTCTTGGCCAGCGGCACCCCAAAGCCCACGCCCATGGCCAGCACCGGGTCGCGGTGCGTGGTGTAAGCCCAGTACTCGTCCACCGGCAGCTCCAGGCGCGGCGTCATCGGGCCCTTGGCCGGGTCGTGCAGCGTGGGCATGTTGGCCGCGTAGTCCTTCTCGTCGGGCTGCACCTGCTGCAGGATGGGCAGCAGCATGCGATCAAGCGAGGGCATGGGCTGCGGCTCGAAGCGGGTCTGCGGAATCGCCCAGCGGTCGATCTCGCGGTCGAACACCGCGAGCGAGCCGAAGAAGAAGCAGACCATGAGCACGAAGCCCAGCACCAGGCCCATCCAGGTGTGCAGCCAGGTCATGGCCTGGCGGAAGTTGGTAAACATTGAAGAGCCTCCGTGGGGTCGGGTCATGCCGAGTCGATCAGGCCAGCACGGCGCGCTGGATGGCCCAGGCGGCTGAGGTCATGAGCGCTGCGCCGCCGAACAGCAGCGCCATCACCCGCCCCTGGCGGGGCGAGGCGAAGGACCACAGGAACAGCGGCAGGAAGACCAGGAAAGCCAGCAGCATCAGCGTCACTTCGGCTTCGTGGTAGTCAATGTCCAGGGCCACGAGACTCGCGACTCCGATGGCGACCAAGCCCCAGGTGAAGGCGTAGCTGCCGGACAAGCCAAGCAAACTATGCACAAATAGTCGAAACATATCCGCCTCCAAACGATTGTTAGAACGCGAGCTCTAGTGAAGCCTTGATCGTCATAGGCGCGCCAAGGGTGCCGCCGAACGTATCAATCATCTTGTAATAAGCCTCGTTAGTCAGGTTGTCGACGTTGATGCGGAATGTGCTCTTTTGTCCATTTAACGTAGTGACATAACGGCCACCCAAACCAAGTAACGTGTATCCAGGTACTTGGTTCTTATTCGGCAAGTTGTAGTCTCGGGCACTCCGGTATGTAACCTGACCTGATAGGTAAAGGCCAGGCAGCGAAGCAACTGCGTACTCACCAAAAAGTACCGTACTCAAGCGAGGTACGTTCACTGGGCGATTACCGTCCGTGGCGGGATCATCCTTCAATTTGGCATCGATGTAAGTGAAACCGGCACTCACTTCCAAAGGTTTCCAGAAACGACCCCGCGCCATAACTTCAACGCCTTTGTGCACTTGATTACCTTTCTGCACAAAGGTGTTGGACGAATCCGTGAAAGCCGAAGTTTTTTCGACGCTGAAGATTGAGGCGTCAAGGGTGGCTGCACCATCGAGCAGATCCGTCTTGACACCAAACTCATAGCCTTTGGAAACCAGTGGGGGCATTTGCGCATTGGCATTGGTAGTGCCCAAGGGTGCTAGGCCACCGTTTTCCAGCCCGGTTGAATAACTGCTGTAGAGCGTGATGGCATCATTGACGTCATAGCTCAGGGCCAGCATGGGGGAAACCTTACTGGTATTGCTCTTCCCGGAATTCCAGGTCGCGTCGTACTCTAGCTTCGAATAGCGTAGGCCGATGAGCGGTCGCCATTGGCCTATCCTCATTTCATTCGAAACAAAGGCGCCCGACTGTTTTTCGCGTGCTGCAGAACTTGGGGCATAAGGCCCGGCATCGGTTTTAGGCAGGATTACAGGAGCATAAATATTGCTTGGCACGCTCACGGTATTGCTGTTCGCTGCCTGAAAACCGTCATAATCGTTGTTCAAATAACTGATGCCTGCGGTCAGTTTGTGCGATACGGCGCCAGTAGATAACTGCCCTTGAACAAAGCTCACGCTCGACCAAGTGTCATACTTGTTTTTATACCCATAGTTGGACAGAACGTGGTCTCCGTTGGGCTGAAAGGCGTTGTAGAAAGTCACGCCACCGTAACCGCGATCAGTTGCGTCGAGGTAGCGAAACATTGAATTGAACTGCCACTGGGGAGCTAGCTTGTACTCGATTTCCAAGCCTCCGGTAAGCGATTCGCCATCGAAAAAATTCCAATCGGGCTGAAATGTCCGCCGTGGGTTGATTGGGTCAAGTGCCCGCCCATCGCTCGCGATCTGAATGTTGGGGAAGAACGAATTTCCTCCCCGCGCCTTGATATCGGAGTGTGTCAGGTCGGCGTAGAGTGTCAGGTCGTCCGTCAACTTGAAATCGGTAGCGAATGACAGAAGACTGCGTCGCCGCTGCGTTGTGTCGATGGCTGTGTCCCCATCTGAGAAAACCGCATTCAGGCGATATCCAAAGCGCTTCTCATTGTCAAAGTGACTGCTGTGGTCAAGATGAGCACCCAGTTGGCTGGCTGCTGCGCCCTGCAAGGTGAGCGTCGTTTTAGCGTCGTCGGTTGGCCGTTTGGTAACGGTGTTGATGACGCCCCCCGCTTGCACGAAACCGTAACGGAAAGCCGCCGGCCCTCGCAGGGCCTCGACGCGGTCAACGTTTTCCGCTTGTGCGGCAATAACATCGAGGCCGGTAAGTTGTCCGTTGATGATCTGGTTGCTCTGAGTGAAACCCCGGATACTGAGGCGATCAAATGGCATCCCCCCTGCGTCTTGGTACTCAAACCCGATGGAGGGATCGGTAGCGAGCATCTCAGCGAGCGTCGTGGCTTGACGGTTTCTGATTTCCGGCTCACCCACGATGTTTACGGCAAACGGAATCTCGCGCGTGTCAGCTTCACCAAACAGTGCGCCACCGGTTGATTTACGGACAACAACAGTCTCAAGTTCTTGCCGGCGAGCAGAAACAGTTACTGCCGGCAGGGTTGCCTCTGGTTGAACTTGTGCGGCCGCCCTAACCACTACCGCCGCCCCATCGACGTTGGCCAGCAGTTCCCCGCCAGTCAGCAGCCGATCCAGCGCCTGTCGCACCGTCAGCTGCCCCGACACTGCCGGGGCCTGCTTCCCCGCAACCAAGGAAGCTGGAAACGTCATCTGCAAATTCGCCTGCCGTGCCAGCTCGTTCAGCGCCTGCCCCAGCGGCTGCGCCGGGATGTTGATGGCAATGGGTGTGGCGGCCGCAGTCGGGGCGCCACTTTGTGCATGCGCCAGCGGGGCGTGACCGGCGGCCATCGCGATGGCCATGGCGGCGGCCAAGGCGAGGGGTGCAGGGGTGAAGCGCTGGTGCAGCGCGGCGGGTTGCGCGGGTCGCATGGGTCAAAAACTCCTCGGTCGGTTGCGGATGTGCCGGGCCGGCGCAACACGCGCCAACCCTCCTACCGATGGAGACGCAGACCCCCTGCGCGATCCTCACGTTGCAAATGAGAATTCTTCAAAAATTTCTCTGCGACCCAGATCGCCCCGCTGCACCAGCACTTCCGCGAACTTGCGGCGGCGCGTGGCATGCGGATGCGGCTACGGCCTCTTGCAGTTGTCTTCTATATTGGTTAAATTGAATACATCAAGTCTTTCCCGAAGCATGCCATGTCACAGACCACGACTATGACCGTTCGCCTGAACCCGACGCTGAGCGAGTTTGTGGCGGCCAACGTGCAGCAAGACGGTGCCTACGAAAACGTCAGCGAGTACGTGCGCGATCTGATCCGGCGTGACATGGAGCGCAAGGAGCAGCAGGCGTTTGACCGCCTGAAGGCGGAGCTGGCGCATGCCTTTGCCGCACCCGAGTCGGCCTATCAGCCCTTGACTGCGGCGGATGTGATTGCCCGCAACGCGCCGGGCGCCTGAAGAATGGCCGCTGTGCGCGTTCAGGAGGCGGCTTCTTGGCGCCTCGATGAGATTTACCGCTACACGCGCGAGCGCTGGGGAGAAGCGCAAGCAAACCGCTACATCACCGGGTTGTTCGACGCGTTTGAACGCATCGAGGCACACGGGGTGGCGTCCCGGCCGGTGCCGGCTGAGTTCGGCGTCGAAGGCTTCTTCTTCAGATACGAACGGCACTTGGTGTATTGGCGGCGCTTGTCCAGCGGCGACATCGGCATCGTGACCATTCTTCACGAGCGCATGCACCAGATCTCTCGCTTTCGGGAGGACTTTTTCGGCGAACCTCCTGCTGGGGCACCTACCGCGCCACCACTTCGGTGACCTCGCCGCGCCGCACCAGGCGCACGGGCAGCACCTGGGGCAGCGTTTCGGCAAACCGCTGCCACTGCTGCAGGCTGTAGCTGCCGCCCACAGGCAGGGCGGCCACGGCGGGGTCGCGCACCACCAGGCCGGTGCGGCCGTAGCGCTCGAACTCGGCAATGGCCTGGGCCAGCGGGGTCTGGTCGAAGCTGAGGCGGCCATCGCGCCAGGGGGCGATGGTGTGGGCGGCCAGGGAGGCCACTGGGCCAATGTGGCCCCGGGCGTCGGCCAGCACGGTCTGGCCAGCGGTCAGCTCGACGGGCTGGTCTGTGGGCGCACCGGTTGACGCCGCGAGGTTTGTCGATGCTTCGGTGTCGTCAGGGTCATTGGCGCCTGTCCGCCGTTTTTCGACGCGTACCCGGCCTTCTTCCACTGCCACCACCGTCTGGCCCGCGTCAAGCCCTGTGCCGGTGTGCCTGACCGAGAACCGGGTGCCCACCACTGTGATGCGCAGTGCCCCGGCGTAGACGTGGAAGGGGCGCTGCGGGTCGCTGTGCACCGCAAACATGGCCTGGCCGCTTTGCAGGTGTACCTCGCGCCGGTCGCGGTACAGGCGCACCTGGGTCTGGGTGGCGGTGTCGAGTTGCAGGGTGCTGCCCAAGGCGGCGTCTCGCTCGGCGGTCTGGGGTGCTGCATCCGGCAAGGTGGCTTTGAGCTGCTGACCGCGCTCGGTGGTGTAGGCCTGCTCGAACACGGGTTGTCGCTGCCAGTGGCTCCAGCCCATCCAGCCACCACCCACCATGGCAAATGCGATGGCGGCGGCGGCCGCCTGGGGCAAGAGGGGGCGGATCAGACCCAGCAGCCCGTTCAGGCCCGACAGGGCAGTGTCCCAGCCCGTGAGGGGTGGCTCTTGCTTCGGGCGTTGCGCCTGTGGCTGCGCGGTCCCGGCTGGGGTGGCGTGGCGGGCTGCATCCTGATCCGGCAAGCCAGCGCGGAGCTGGGCGACGTCGTCGTCGGGCAGTTGCTGCACCTCGCCGAAGGTGGCGTCCATGTCGTCGAAGGCCTGGGCGTTGCGCGGGTCGGCGTCCAGCCAGGCTTGCAGCTCGGCTTCGCCCTCGGGGCCCAGGCCGCTGCGCCTGCGGGTGACCCAGGTGGCGGCGACGATGTCCAGCGGGTCCTGGTGCTGGGCGAAGGCGTCGAACTCGCGCTCGTCGGCGCTTTCTGCGGCCCTCTGGTCAGCGGCAACGCTTGCGCCTCGGCCTTGTACGGCGGCTTCGGTTCGATCAGGGCTGGACGAGGGCGGGGTGGTGGGCATGGGGTTGCGGCAAATGGTTTGCTCTTGTTGGTGTAGACGCACGGCGGTGGGCGGAACCTCACCTCCGCCAGGAGATCGCCATGTAAAGACACCTGACGCCGGCGGCGTTGGGTGCTAGTTCGGCGCCCCCCGCCGGTGCCCCGGATCGCCAGCTTCGCCCTGACCCGGTGCCAGTTCGCCGCGCAGACGCCGCTCGCACAGCTTGCAGGCCACCATGGCGCGCACGACGTGCTTCTCCACCATGCTGGTAGATATGCCCATGTGCCGGGCAATCTGGGCATGGGTGAAGTCGTCGAACACATGCAGCACAAAGGCTTCGCGGCAGCGCTCGGGCAGGGCTTCGATGGTGGCCACATAGGCGCGGATGACCTGCTGCGCGGCCAGTGCATCTTCGGGCTGCAGGTGCTGGGGCGCGGACGGGTGCTGGTCTTCGGGTAGGGCGTCCAGATCGTCGTGGCGGCGCACCTCGTTGCGGCGGTGCTGGTCGATGACGAGATTGCGGGCGGTGCGGTAGAGCAGGGCGCGCATGTCCAGCACGGCCTGGCCAGCTTGCTGGGCGGCGAGCACGCGCACGAAGCTTTCCTGCGCCAGGTCGGCCGCGGTGTCGCGGTCGTTGACCTGGCGCGAGAGGAAGTTCAGCAGTTCGCGGTGGTAACGCTCCAGCACGGGCAGACCCTGGGAAGGACGAAGGAAAACGCCTGGGCCCGTGCGTGGAGACTGGCGGCGGCTGGTCTGCGGGCGTGGCGTAATAAGAATTGTTCTTATTATCTGCGAAAAACCCGTTGCTGGGGCGCACCTAGGACGATGTCGGTGTCTCAGATTCGCCGCTGCGGGACGTTGTTGGAGTCTGGTAGCAACCCTTTCAATGTCCGAGCCCGCGCGAACGCTGCCACTCAAAGTTGGCGATACCGCCACGCATGGTGGCGGTGACTTGCTGACCCAGGCGGGACTCCAGCACCGGGCGCCAAGGCACCAAGCTGAAGCCCACGCCATCGTCCACCACGGCGTAGCGGCCACTGGCCAGTTGCAACGCTTCCCGGAAAACGCCTCGTGCTGATTGACCATCGGCGAGCCGGCGATGGGCACGGCCGGTTTCCGAAACGATGCGTTGCGCCGCAGCGGCAAGATCGCGGTTGCGCAAGGTGGCTAGCAGGTTGCGCGCGAGCAAGGTACGCCCGCCTTGTATCTCGGCCAGGCCTTGCTCCACCAGAAACGCAGCCCGCTGGCGCAGGGCGGCTTTTGCTTCGCCACCGAAGCCCAGGTTGGCCGGCGCGCTTGCACCGACAGCGCCGCGCTCGCCGTTGATGAGTTGCTGGTCCAGCCATGTGGCGCCGATCACCCGGGTTTGCTGCTGAAGGGGCAGGTGGCACTTGAGCGTGACGGAGAGTGCGCCGCTTGGGCCGCCCTGGCCTTGCGCGTCGAACTGGCGGCCGAGTTCGGACAGGTCGGACGGCACGCGCCACACCCCCTCGGCCAGGCGTTCAACGATGCCAGCTCGGCGCAGGGCTTCGAGCCGGCGCAGATGGGTCTTGACCTGCTCGGCTGCTTCGCTTTCGCCGTGGCCCTGCCGTTGCAAGGCGTCGAGGTGCTGGTCACTCCGGTACAGGCCGGCCTGGGTCTGCTCGCTGATGCGGCGGTCCACGGCCCGGGGTGCGTCAAGCGGATTGGCTTCGACGATGGCGCCCAGCGGGAACTGTTCCAACTCGGCGCGTGCGGGCAAGGGGACGTAGTGCGCTTTGCCGTCGGTGCCGTCGATGATCAGGTAGCCCTTTTCGTAGAGCTCGTCGGCGAGACCCTTGGCGGCCACGCGGCCCACAATGGTCGGGCGAACGGGATCGGTCTGTCTGGGAGTCAGACCGCTGGTGTGGATGGCCAGCTCGCGCTGCTGGCCGCCCATGGCGCGTTGCATGGTGCGGATGATGTCGCCCCGATCGCCCAGGGCGCGCAGCGTGGGTTCGGCGGTGGGCTCTAGTGTCCAGGTGCCGGGCGGAGATTCACTTGCCAAGTCCATGCGTTGCAGCTGTTGCAGGCGGCCCACCAGCAGTTGGCGCTGTGACTGAAGGTGCGGGCGGGCGAGGGCGGCGGGTGTGAGCTGGCCTTCGGTGGCTTCGCGCTGCAGGGTGCGGTCCAGGCTGGTCCAGCGTTCCTGGGTGATTTCGCGGACCTGGGCCTGGCGGATCTCCAGCTCGGTGCGGGGCCCCAGCCATTCGGTTGCCAGAGCCGCTGCGCGCTCGCGCATGCCATGAGCGATGTAGTCACGGGCAATGATGAGGTCTTTACCGCGTTCGTCCTTTCCGCGCAGCACCAGATGGGTGTGCGGGTTATCGGTGTTCCAGTGGTCCACGGCCACCCAATCGAGGCGGGTGCCCAGGTCGGCCTCCATGCGCTGCATCAGGTGGCGGGTGTAGGTGCGCAGATCGTGGAGTTGCTCGGCGTCTTCGGGCGAGACGATGAACCGGAACTGGTGGCGATCGTCCTGCCCGCGTTCGCGGAAGGCGTCAAGGTCAGCGGCGTCGCTGGCGGGCCCGTAGGCCTGACCCGGGCCGCCCTGGCGGTTGACACCCTCGCGCTCGATGTAGCGCAGGTGGGTGCCGGTGGAGCGTGCACCCGCCTTGGAAAGGTTGACCAGCCGCGCCTTGATGGCGACGCGGCGCGCTTTGGCACCCAGGCCCAGGCTGGCGAAGCGGGCCGCGACGTGGCCCCGCCCCAGGCGCGCGCCGGGCTGTTGCCCGGCCATGCCAGGCGCACGCGCCCAAGGCTTGGAAAGTGCCTTGGCGCCCGCCTTGCCGGCCTGCTGAAGCACCTTGCTGATGAAACGCTCGCCGCTTCGGCCCGGCTTGCCCGGCTCGGGGCGGAAGCGGTCTTCGTCCTTGCGGCTCATTGGTGGCCCCTACCTAGCCTTGGCGCAGTGCGACGTGCAAGGCACGTGGCCGAGGCCGTCGCGGCGCGGGTTTGGGCACGGGCGCAGCACCGTGCCGCCACCTGGCGCGTGCTGCGCCAGGCCCTTGTGCAGACGGGCGTTTGCGGCCCGTAGGTGCCGCCTCCTTTTATCTTGCCCTGCATTTTCCCCCCTGCACCTGTGCCGTCCACCGGGCCGGCGGGCAAGGTGAGGCGATGCACTGGCGGCTGCGGCGACTGCCGTCGCGCGGCCGTCATGGCTGGCCCTCCAACCACAAGAGGTGCGCGCTGCCGATGACATCGGCGCTGCGCACCGGCCCGAAATAGCGGCTGTCGAACGAGGCCGGGTTCGTCACGCTAAGCAGGAAGATTTCGCCAGCCCGCAAGCGGCGGCATTGCGGCCAGCCGTGCAGAGGGCGACCCAGGCGGTCCGCGCGCAACATGGTGGTCACGAAGTTGCCGTCGATGCGCAAGGTCCGGCCAATGGTGCACACGCGTTGTGGCGCCACAGCGCCCACGCGTTTGAGCAACGGAACCTGCAGCGGCAGGTAGCCGCGCTGCGCGGCCAGTGCAGCGGCGTGGGCTGGAAGGCGGACAAGCACGATGCTGCCGACCTGCAGCGGTGCGGACTTCGGTGTGGTGTCAGACGCTGGTTGTTGCAGCATCGGATCGACGCGGTACCAGCCCACGGGCACGCTGTCAGATGGGTTGTAGACCAGGCGCGGCAAGGGCTTTGCGAACGAGGCCCACGCGAGTGCAGCCAATGCGACGGCTGCTGTGCAGCCGAGTGCAAGGATGGAAGCACGCGAGCGGCTCATGACGCGCCCCTCGTGGCCAGCGCTGCGGCGTGGCGGTCGGCACCATATGCCGGCAGTTGCAGCGGAGTGGCCGACGGCCCAGCAGTCCAGACCGCAAGACGGTTTCCCAGCGTGCCCCAGTACGCGGCGGCGACGGTGCAGGCGTCGATGCCCTGGGCCTCGATGGCGTCGATCTGCTGCAGCACGGCGCGTACCTTGAGTTCGCCTTCGGCGTTCAGCAACAGGCGCGCGCCAGGGCGTACGCCAGGCAGGCTCTGCAAGGTGTCCAGCGGCGTGCCGGCCTGCAGCACCATCAACTGCCACAGCGTCGTGCCGTGGTCGTTGGCCTGCCAGCGCACGCGGCAGAAAACGGCCGACGGTTTGAAGATCGCACAGCGCCGCCAGTGGTCGAGTTGCAAGGTACGTTCGGGTTGCCCAAAGCGCAGATAGAGGTTGAAGCGCAGGTGGACGTAGGCCAGCGAGACGCGGGTCAGCGGCGGGGTTCCTGCCGGGCTGTATTGCAGCGGAAGAGGCTGCAGCCGCGGTGAATGTGCTGCGCTGGGCGCAACCGTGCCATCGGGCGTGGTGTGCATGTTCATGGGGATGTCTCTGGACGGGATTCCGGGAATTCGCGCTCCAGCAGGGCGCGCAGCAGTTCGGCCACGGTGGTGCCCTGGGTGAACGCCGAAACCTTGATGCGTGCGCGCATGGCGGGCGTCACATCCAGCGTAAGGCGGGCGGTGAACAGATCGCCTTTCTGCAGCGCCTCGCCATCACCCTGGCGCACCCAGGCATCGGCCTGCGGGTTGGCGGGTGGGCGTGCGCCGATGGCGATGCGTTTGCCACGCGACGGGTGTTCCGCAGTCATGACGGCCACCGCAGCAGTTCATCGACCAGGGCGGTCACCTCGCGTGCGGCAGCGCTGTCGGGTGCGGTTTCGCAGGCCAGCCGGCCGGCGGCCACGCTGTCGGCGAACACGATGCGCTGGTGCACCTCCGAGCGCAGCGCGGGCAGCGGCTGCTCGGCCGATCACGGTGGTGCTGACGCGCCGGTTGATGGCAAAGGCCGCGCGCAGCGCCGGGCGGAAGACCTGGGCTTCCCGGATCAGCGCCACCATTTCGGCGCTGGCCCACAGGTCGTAGGGGCTGGGCTGCACCGGGATGACCACGCGGTCGGCCGCCAGCAACGCGGAGCGCGCCAGCGCCGCGATGCGCGGCGGGCCGTCGATGACAACGTGATCGACCCGCCGGGCCAGTTCGGGCGCTTCCTGGTGCAGGGTCTCGCGTGCCAGGCCCACGGCGCTGAAAAGCCGGGGCAGGCCCTGCTGGCTGCGGCGCTGGGTCCAGTCCAGTGCCGAGCCTTGCGGATCGGCATCGAGCAGCACCACCTGCTGACCGCGCAGCGCGAGCTCGCCCGCGATGTGGGTGGCCAGCGTGGTCTTGCCCACGCCGCCTTTCTGGTTGAGCAGGGCCAGGATCACGGCGTGGTCCCTTCCGCTCGAATCGCGGCGGCGGCAGCGTGCCGGTCGACACTTGTCCACCGAAACGGCGCGCTCTCACCACCAGTTAGATGAATCTGGTTAGGTACGTTACGGCCGACGACAACCCGCGCCGCCATTGGGCTGGCGGCCGATCGGAACGCTTGATGGCACGATGGATGCACGCCGGATAGCACGAGGCGGGACACGCCCGATGGCACGAGCCCGTCCACAGGCCATGAACCGCTTATCCCCGTGCCGTGGGTGGCACCGGTCGGAACGTCAGTACCTCTGCACCCGTGCCCGGCATGCGCACGATGCCCAGGCGGTAGCCGGGCATGGACTGCCGAGCCACCAGGGCGCGCAGGTCGCAGGCGAAGTCGTGTGGCTTGGCGGTGCTGCCGGACTTGCGGTGCAGGTGCTTGAAGTCGAACTGCCAGCCACCAGGCTGGTGACCGCCGTGCTTGCGTACCAGGCGGTATAGCCAGCGCTCGATGCCTCCGGTGAGGTCGAAGTAGGCCGGGTCGATGGTGAGCACCAGGGCCGCGTCCAGCACGCCCGCATAGAACCAGTCCGGCAAGATCAGCTCGATGCCCAGCGGCGTGCCGTGGGCATCGGCCAGCTCCTTCCATTCGTTGATCCAGGAAAAGCGGTGCAGGCGCCGCCCGGTGGTCTCTCGGATGGACGTGGCCACGGTGGTGGACTGCAGGCGATCGAGCGCAGCCTTGAGGCGCTGGTAGTCGCGCAGCGACACGCCGCGCCCGATGAAGCGCAGGATCTCGTAGGGCCGCGCGCGCATCAACACGCGGTGTCGGGCTGGGATTCGAGGTTGCCCCACGCGGCCAGTTGTGCCAGGGCGATGCTCACTTCTTCAAGGCGCGGTGGTGAACCTGGCCAGTTGGCTTCAGCGAGGACCTCGTCTGGCCGCAGCTGGAGGCGGTACTGCCGCTTGGCTGCGGCGAATACGTCCATGATGCTGCGGTAGAGCACGGCTTTGTCCGCGCTCAGGTGCCGAAACAGTTCTGCTGCCGTGTTTGTTGTCAGCACTGGATGTGCTCCCCCTTCGTTCCCCTTGCTCGGCAAATAGTAACCGGAGTAACGGGATGTCAGGCAGGAGCGGGCCGACCCCGTTCTGTCACAGTGTGCAGGGCACGAAGATATCGGTCTATTTTTTGGAGGCTTCGTTTCTCGCGACTGGGTCGATGTGCAGTGCCGCTCAATCAAACGCCCCACCGCAACCAGCGAAGGATGCACAGCGTCGGGCGGATTGGTGCGGATTTCTTGCTTGGCTGTCGACGGGTAGCCCGGTTATTTTGAAAAAGTTCTATTGTCGTAGTCGAGCTACGATTCAAAATCACATTTCAAGTTGACTGAAGTTTGAATAAAGTGTTTGAATCGCAGTATGGCTACGACTGGAACGAGCAAACTAAATGCGCTCTATACCCGCCTGCCGCCGGGGATGCCGCTGACCTCGGAAGACCTGGCGGCGTTGGGCATCTCTGCGGATCTGGCCGTGCACTATGTGCGCGCGGGCTGGCTCACGCGCTTGGCTCGCGGGGTTTTCTGCCGGCCCAACGACACCCTAGCGCTGCATCCGAGCCTAACCCTGCTGCAGCGTCGCCTCAAAGGCTTGCACGTAGGCGGCAAGTCGGCGCTGGACTGGTATGGCGTGCGCCAGTATGTGGCGCAGCAGCCGGTGCTGCAGCTCTATGGCTGGGCGGCCGGGCGCCTGCCCGAATGGTTCACCGAGCGCTTTCCGGCCGAGTACCACCGCAAGCGGCTCTTCGATGAGCAGCCTGGCGCCTTGCTGCACGCCGGGCCGTTCGAGAAGCGTAGCGGAGCGCCGCAGGTATCGGCGCCGGAGCGCGCACTGCTGGAGTTGCTGAGCGACGTCGGCGTCCGCCAGCCGTTGCAGGAGGCGCGCGAGCTCGTGGAAAGTACCTACAGCCTGCGTGTCGACGTGCTGCGCGAGCTGCTGCAGCGCTGCACGAGCGTCAAGACCGTACGGCTCTGCCTGCAACTCGGCCGCGAGGCATCGCTGCCCTGGGCAGCCAAGCTCGATCCGGCCACGTTACCGACGGGCAGCGACCGGCCCTGGGTGTCCCGATCGGCCGACGGCCTGCTGGTGCTAAAACGATGAATCAGACCTATCTTGATACCGCGCGCCTGCTGACGCAGGTGGCGCCGCTGGTTTTCGTGGACGACACGTTGGCGCTGAAGGGTGGAACCGCGATCAACCTCTTCGTGCGCGACATGCCGCGCCTGTCGGTGGACCTTGATCTGGTCTTTCCCGACCACACGCTGCCACGTGACGAAGCGCTGGTTCGCATCAATGAGGCCATCCGGCAAGCGGCTGAGCGCTTGAAGAAACAAGGCTTGCAGGTGCACGCGCCGGCGGCAGCAGAGGGGGAGACCAAGCTGTTGGTGCGGCGTGGACCCGTACAGGTCAAGATCGAAGTGAATTTCGTGATGCGGGGCACCGTGCTGCCGGTGCGTCAAGCCTCGCTCACGCCGACCGCGCGTGATGTGCTGATGGCCGACCTGGAGATCCCGGTGGTCTCGCTGGAAGACGTTTACGGCGGCAAGCTGGTGGCGGCGCTGGATCGGCAGCATCCCCGCGACCTGTTCGACGTGATGCAGCTTTTTTCGCACGAAGGCATCACGCCCGGCATCCGGCGCGCCTTCGTCGTCTACCTGGCCAGCAGCAACCGTCCAGTGCACGAGATGCTGTTCCCTCCGCTGCGTGACATCCAGTACGACTTCACGCACAACTTTCATGGCATGACGGCGGAGCCGGTGCCGTTGGAGGCATTGCTCGCCGCCCGTGAGCGCCTGGTGCACGAGATCCAGTTGGGACTGGACGAGGAGGAACGGCTTTTTCTGCTCTCGCTGGTTGCCGGTACACCCGAGTGGGCACGGCTGGGCATCGACCACCTCGAACATCTGCCGGGCGTGCGATGGAAGTTGCAGAACCTGGCGCAGTTGCGGAAGACCAATGCGAAGAAGTTTGCCGAGCAGGCCGATCTGTTGGCTGCTCGGTTTGCCAGCGTCGAGCCAAACGATGATGCTCCACCGGCCTTCAGAGCGGAGTGAGCATGGATGCGCTGCCCGAAATGGCTCCGTAGAACCGCTTTTGGCGTGGGCGGGCGCCTCCACGCGTGGGGTGCCTGGTGTACTCGTTGGGGGCGCAGCGTTTTGGAGCGAAGCAGAGCGAATGAGCTGCAGCTGCGGCCGGCGATGGCTCCATGATTGGCCCCATGGAGCGACGCCAGCGCAACGCCGTGCCACAGCCTGCGGCGTGCTGCAACCGATTGAGGCCTCATGATCGAAAACATGTAAACGTTTTGGGTTAGGTGGGCTTTTCTTCTCTGGAAAAGCGTATCCCCTGTTTCTGTTGAGCCGCCGGCAAACAACGTTTGCCGGCGGTTTTTTCGTTGGGGATGGCGGTGCCGGTCCCCGGTTGTCGCCGTTCTTCGCCGGTCAGCCCCATGTGGGCAAAGGCCTATCCCGGATGTCCGCTGCGGCCGCATCCACGCCGCTAGAATGATTTGCATGGCCACCCAGAATCCCAAAAAGCCAGAGACCCCAGCAGTCCCACCCAGCGTGGGGAGCGACGACGCCGTTGTGCTCGAGCGGCGGACTCAGCGCACCCAGCCACCTCAGATGTTTCAGGTGGTTCTGCTCAACGACGACTTCACCCCAATGGAATTCGTGGTGCATGTCATCCAGGAATACTTTGGCAAGGACCGGGAAACCGCTACCCAGATCATGCTCAAGATCCACCTGGAGGGCAAAGGCATCTGTGGGGTGTATTCCCGGGATGTGGCTTCCACCAAGGTTGACCAGGTGCTGCAGGCGGCCAGGGGTGCCGGCCATCCGCTCCAGTGCCTGAGTGAGCCTGTTGAATAAGCCCCGAATTGCCCCATTTGACAAGTCATTCCAACGCTCGAAGACCCCTACACTTGCGCTACACACCCCCCCAAAGCCAAAGGACGTGCCCATGATTGCCCAGGAACTTGAAGTCAGCTTGCATATGGCCTTCGTCGAGGCCCGGCAGCAGCGGCACGAATTCATCACAGTGGAGCACCTGCTGCTGGCACTGCTTGACAATCCCAGCGCTGCGGAAGTGCTGCGTGCCTGCTCCGCCAACATTGACGACCTGCGGAAGTCCCTGACCAACTTCATCAAGGACAATACCCCGCAAGTGGCTGGTACCGATGAGGTGGACACCCAGCCCACGCTCGGTTTCCAGCGTGTTATCCAGCGCGCCATCATGCACGTGCAGAGCACGGGCAATGGCAAGAAGGAAGTGACTGGCGCCAACGTCCTTGTGGCCATCTTCGGCGAAAAGGATTCGCACGCCGTCTACTACCTCCACCAGCAGGGCGTCACGCGCCTCGATGTGGTGAACTTCATCGCCCATGGCATTCGCAAGAGCGATCCGCCGGACGCAGGCAAGCCGGGCGAAAGTGCCGCCGAAAATGAGGAAGCTGCAGAGCCCAAGGGCAACGAAAAGGCCTCGCCGCTGGAGCAGTTCACCCAGAACCTGAACCAGATGGCCAAGGACGGCAAGATCGATCCGTTGATCGGCCGCGAGTACGAGGTGGAGCGCGTCATCCAGATTCTGTGCCGCCGCCGCAAGAACAATCCGCTGCTGGTGGGTGAGGCAGGCGTGGGCAAGACGGCAATTGCCGAGGGTCTTGCCTGGCGCATCACCCAGGGCGACGTTCCGGAGATCCTGACGGATTCGAACGTGTTCTCACTGGACATGGGTGCTCTGCTGGCTGGCACCAAGTACCGTGGCGATTTCGAGCAGCGTCTCAAGGGCGTGCTCAAGTCCCTGAAGGAAAAACCCAATGCCATCCTGTTCATCGATGAAATCCACACCTTGATTGGTGCAGGTGCCGCATCGGGCGGGACGCTGGATGCATCCAACCTGCTCAAGCCGGCGCTCTCCAGCGGCCAGCTCAAGTGCATTGGTGCAACCACCTTTACCGAGTACCGTGGCATTTTCGAAAAGGATGCGGCGCTGTCACGCCGCTTCCAGAAAGTGGATGTGGTGGAGCCCACGGTCGAGCAGACCGTGGACATCCTCAAGGGCCTGAAATCTCGCTTCGAAGAACACCACAATGTCAAATACGCGCTGGGCGCCCTGCAGGCGGCCGCAGAACTCAGCGCGAAGTACATCAACGACCGCCACCTGCCCGACAAGGCCATCGACGTGATTGACGAAGCCGGGGCAGCGCAGCGCATCCTCCCGGCTTCCAAGCGCAAGAAGACCATCAGCAAGACCGAGGTCGAGGAAATCGTTGCCAAGATCGCCCGCATCCCGCCCGCGAATGTGTCCAACGATGACCGCGGCAAGCTGCAGACCCTGGAGCGCGACCTCAAGAGCGTCGTGTTCGGGCAGGACAAGGCTCTGGAAGTGCTTGCAGCTTCTGTGAAGATGGCCCGCTCCGGCCTGGGCAAGAGCGACAAGCCGATCGGGGCCTTCCTCTTCAGCGGGCCCACCGGTGTGGGCAAGACCGAAGCTGCCAAACAGCTGGCCTACATCATGGGCATCGATCTGATCCGCTTCGACATGTCCGAATACATGGAACGGCATGCAGTCAGTCGCCTGATTGGTGCGCCTCCGGGCTACGTCGGTTTTGACCAGGGAGGCCTGCTCACGGAAGCCGTGACCAAGAAGCCCCACTGCGTGCTGCTGCTCGACGAAATCGAGAAAGCGCACCCGGACATCTTCAACGTGCTGCTGCAGGTGATGGACCACGGAACGCTGACCGACAACAACGGGCGCAAGGCTGACTTCCGCAACGTGATCGTGATCATGACGACCAATGCGGGCGCCGAAACCATGAACAAGGCGACCATCGGCTTCACGAACCCGCGCGAGGCGGGCGACGAAATGGCCGATATCAAGCGCCTGTTCACGCCCGAATTCCGCAACCGGCTGGACGCGATTGTTGGCTTCAAGGCGCTGGACGAGAACATCATCCTGCGGGTGGTCGACAAGTTCCTGCTGCAGCTCGAAGGCCAGTTGGCCGAGAAAAAGGTTGAGGTCACCTTTACCGACACCCTGCGCAAGCATCTGGCGAAGAAAGGTTTCGATCCACTCATGGGTGCCCGGCCGATGCAGCGCCTGATCCAAGACACGATCCGCCGCGCGCTGGCCGACGAATTGCTATTCGGCAAGCTCACCGATGGCGGCCGTCTGACGGTGGATCTCGAGACGGTCACCGATGAAGCAGGCAAGGAAACGCAGGAAGTCAAGCTCGACATCCAGCCCCTGCAGAAGAAGGAAGGCAAGGCCAAGCCAGAGGAGGCCACAGCAGGTTGAGTTCTGGCGGCCCTTGACGCAGAAACAGAAAGCCCGGAGTTCCGGGCTTTTTGTCGTTCAGGAGATCGCGGAGGGATTCAGGGCAATCCCAGGTAGGCCGCGCGCAGACGCTCGACGCGCGCCCGGTTCGCCCCGAAGTCCTCGCGACCGAGGCGGCTGGCGCTGCGCACCTCGATCGTGTTGTCGCTGGCGTTCTGCCAGAACTCAAGATCGTCCACAAACTTCAGCCAGCGCGTCTGCGCCTCTGCACGGATGTAGGTGGGCCCACGTTCCACGATCTGCACACCGTCAAGCCTGACCAGGGCATTCTCGAGCGCCTGCATCGAAGCCTCCGGTCCAAGTGGCTTGAAGGGCAGCGGGTCGATCAGCGCATACTCCTGTTGGGGATGGCCTGCGTGCAGATCCGCCTGGCTGCTGACGCTGTTGCGCGTCACGGAAGGCGGCTTGAGCTGACCGTCCCGGACGCCCAGGTCGTCGGGCGGCTGGCCCGACAACGCGCCGAACTGTGCAGCACCGAAAGCCAGGACTGCAGCGATCGCAAGCGACGACATGGTGCGTTTCATGCTGTCAGAGTATCCATGCTACCGCTTGCCACCCAGAAGGCCGCCCAGTACCCCGCGCAGGATCTGCCGTCCGATGCCATTGGCGACGGTGCGGGCCGCGGATTTCGCCATCGTCTGCACCAATCCATCGTACTGCCCGCCCCGTGGTCCGGTGCGTCCGAACAGGGCTTCGTTCACCATGCCGCCGATGCCGCCGCCGGACTCCACGTTTTGCTCTTTCGCGCCGGGAATGCGGGGTGTCTTCGCGGCTGCGCCACCCTTGGAAGATGCCTCTTCAGTGCCCCGTTGGCTTGCATGTTTGGCAAACAACTCATACGCGCTCTCCCGGTCCAGCACCTTCTCGTACACCCCTGCCACCAGGGAGTTCTGCCGCAATTGCCGGCGCTGAGCATCGGAGATGGGGCCGAGCTGACTGCCCGGCGGGACCACGAATACGCGCTCGGTTTCGCACGGGCGGCCTTTGGCGTCGAGAAAACTCACCAGGGCCTCACCGACCCCCAGTTCGGTGATCGCTGCTTCAATGTCCAGTCCAGCCTTGGGTCGCATGGTCTGGGCCGTGGCTTTCACCGCTTTCTGGTCTCTGGGGGTGAAAGCGCGCAGCGCATGCTGCACCCGGTTGCCCAGCTGCCCGAGCACGGTGTCGGGAATGTCCAGGGGGTTCTGCGTCACGAAGTACACCCCCACGCCCTTGGAGCGAACCAGGCGCACGACCAGCTCGATCCGTTCGATCAGCACCTTCGGCGCTTCATTGAACAGCAGGTGGGCTTCATCGAAGAAGAACACCAGCTTGGGTTTTTCCGGATCGCCGATTTCCGGCAGCGTTTCGAACAGCTCGGACAGCATCCACAGGAGGAACGTGGCATAGAGCCGGGGCGCGTTCATGAGCTTGTCGGCCGCAAGGATGTTGACGACGCCCTTGCCGTCGACCGTCTGCATGAAGTCGGCGATGTCCAGCATGGGCTCGCCAAAGAATTTGTCGCCGCCTTGCTGTTCCACCTGCATCAGGCCGCGTTGAATGGCGCCGATGCTGGCTGCGCTGATGTTGCCGTACTCGGTGGTGAACTGCTTGGCGTTGTCACCGATGTGCTGCAACATGGCCCGCAGGTCTTTCATGTCAAGCAGCAGCAGGCCGTTGTCGTCGGCGATCTTGAACACCAGGTTCAGAACACCCGACTGGGTGTCGTTCAGGTTGAGCATGCGGGCCAGCAAGAGCGGGCCCATGTCGCTGATCGTGGCGCGTATCGGATGGCCCAGTTCGCCGAACACATCCCACACCGTGGTGGGGCAGGACTGGGGGGCGGGTAGGGTGATGCCCCGGTCTTGCAGGATCTTGCTGATCTTTTCACCAAAGCTGCCTGTCTGGCTGATGCCGGAGAGGTCGCCCTTCACGTCAGCCATGAATACTGGGACACCGATGTTGGAGAACTGCTCGGCCAGGGTCTGGAGCGTGACGGTTTTTCCGGTGCCGGTGGCCCCGGTGATGAGACCGTGGCGGTTGGCCAGACCGGGCAGCAACTGGCAGGTGGTGTGGTCGTTCTGGGCAATCAGCAGCGGTTCGGCCATGGCATGTTTTCCTGGAGTGACTGGGTGCGGGGCGGTTCGGGTGAAAACGTAAAATCGCGCTCTTATTAGATCAAAGCCAGCATGGGCAGAAGGACATTTTCGTGGCCGGACACAGCAAATGGGCAAACATTCAGCACCGCAAAGGACGCCAGGACGAGAAGCGCGGCAAGATCTGGACCAGGGTGATCCGGGAAATTTCCGTGGCTGCACGGCAGGGCGGCGGCGATCCTGCCATGAATCCGCGGTTGCGTCTGGCCATCGAGAAGGCCAAAGCCGCAAACATGCCGGCCGATCGCATCAAGTACAACGTGGACAAGGCCTCGGGCAACCTGGAAGGCCAGGCACTGGAGGAGATCCGCTACGAGGGCTACGGCATCGGCGGGGCGGCGGTGATCGTGGACACCATGACCGACAACCGGGTGCGTACTGTGGCCGAGGTACGTCATGCCTTCAGCAAGTACGGTGGCAATCTGGGTACCGATGGTTCGGTGTCTTTCCAGTTCAAGCATTGCGGACAGCTGGTCTTTGCGCCTGGAACTTCGGAGGACAAGGTGATGGAGGTGGCTCTGGAGGCGGGCGCGGACGACGTCATCGCCGGTGAGGATGGGTCGATTGAAGTTCTCACGTCTCCGACCGAATTCGAAACGGTCCAGCAGGCGCTGGAAGCCGCCGGTTTGCATCCGGAACTGGCTGAGGTGACCATGCGGCCGGAAAATACCATCGATCTGACGGGCGAAGATGCAGCCCGCATGCAGAAGTTGCTGGATGTGCTGGAGGACCTCGACGATGTGCAAGAGGTGTTTCACAACGCCGGCCTCTGAACGCAGGCCGGCACACGGTTTTTGGAGAACAGTTTGAAAGTATTGGTCATTGGTGGGGGCGGACGCGAACATGCGCTCGCATGGAAGCTCAAGCAGTCGGCCGGGGTGTCGCAGGTGTTTGTGGCACCAGGCAATGCCGGAACAGCCCGAGACCCGGATCTCACCAACCTCGCGCTGACCGACAAGGTGGCGCTGCGTGAATGGGTGCAGTCCAACGGCGTGGCCCTCACGGTGGTGGGGCCTGAGGCGCCGCTGGCAGACGGTGTGGTCGATGAATTTCGTACCCACGGCCTGGCCATCTTCGGGCCTACCCGGGCGGCGGCCCAACTGGAGAGTTCCAAGGCGTTTTCCAAAGCGTTCATGGAACGGCACGGAATTCCCACGGCGCGCTACCAGACCTTCACGGATCCCGCCAAAGCACATGCCTACGTGGAGCAGGAGGGGGCCCCCATCGTGGTCAAAGCCGACGGGCTTGCGGCAGGCAAGGGCGTCGTGGTTGCCATGACACTGGCCGAAGCGCATGAGGCGATCGACTTCATGCTGCTCGACAACGTCCTGGGCGTGGCCCACAACGCGGGCGGCGCCCGCGTGGTGATCGAAGAGTTCCTGGTGGGCGAGGAAGCCAGCTTCATCGTGCTGTGCGACGGTGAACACGCGCTGGCGCTCGCCACCAGCCAGGACCACAAGCGCCTGCTGGATGCCGACCAGGGTCCGAACACCGGTGGCATGGGGGCTTATTCGCCTGCACCGGTTGTCACGCAGGCAGTACACGCCAAAGCGATGGATCAGGTCATCCTGCCCACGCTGCGCGGCATGGCGGCTGATGGCATTCCCTACACAGGTTTTCTCTATGCCGGGCTGATGATCACGCCCGGTGGTGACGTGAAGACGCTCGAGTTCAACTGCCGCATGGGAGACCCGGAAACCCAGCCCATCATGATGCGCCTGCGAAGCGATCTGGTCCAGGTGTTGCTCGCCGCCACGCGCGCCGAGCTGGATGCGGTGGAGCTGGAGTGGGACCCGCGTGTCGCTTTGGGCGTGGTGCTGGCAGCAGGCGGCTATCCCATGCATCCACGCAAGGGCGATCTCGTCCAGGGGCTGCCTGCCGACCAGGTCGACTGCATGGTGTTCCATGCCGGCACGACCGGGTCCGGCCACGATGTGTTGGTCTCGGGCGGGCGGGTGCTGTGCGTCACCGCATTGGGCGACTCGGTGGCCCAGGCGCGTGACAAAGCCTACGCAGCCATTGACAGCATCCGATTCGGTGGCATGCAATACCGCAAAGACATCGGCCATCGTGCCCTCTGACAGACTCTCGTGGCTGCTCCACCATTCGGCTTGCTGCACTTCCAGCGACCCGCTTCCCGACGGCCGCTACACCACTCCAGTCTTGCACGCCGGTCATCACCCAACCAATTGCGCAGAACACCATGAGCAAACAGACCCAATCCGTGCGGGATTACCTGAAGGATCTTCAGGGACGCATCACGTCAACCATCGCTCTGGTGGATGGCTCCAGCTTCCTGGAGGATCGCTGGAAGAAGCCTGCGGGAGACCTGCTTCAGGGAGAGGGCAACACCCAGATTCTGGAAGGTGGGCGGGTTTTCGAGCGGGCTGGTTGCGGGTTTTCGCATGTCAGCGGCCCACGCCTGCCACCGTCTGCTACACAGCACAGGCCTGAGCTTTCCGGTGCGCCCTTTGAGGCAATGGGCGTTTCTCTGGTGTTTCATCCGCGCAACCCGTATGTGCCCACCGTACACATGAATGTCCGGATGATCGCGGCCAAGCCAGAGGGAGGCGACGCGGTTTGCTGGTTTGGTGGAGGCATGGATCTCACACCCTACTACGGCTTCGACGAGGATGCGGTGCACTTCCACACCACCTGCAAGAATGCCCTGGACCCGTTCGGGGTGGACAAGTACCCCCGCTTCAAGAAGTGGTGCGACGAGTATTTTTATCTGAAGCACAGGGAGGAACAGCGCGGCATCGGCGGCGTGTTTTTTGACGATTTCTCCGAACTGGGATTCGATGGCAGCTTTGCAATGATGGCTTCGGTTGGTGATGCATTCCTCGATGCCTATCTGCCCATCGTCGACCGCCGCAAGAACACCGAATCCGGTGAGCGCGAGCGCAGTTTCCAGTTGTACCGGCGTGGCCGGTATGTCGAGTTCAATCTGGTCTGGGATCGAGGCACGCATTTCGGCCTGCAGTCGGGTGGAAGGAGCGAATCCATCCTGTTGTCCATGCCCCCCCTCGTCAGCTGGGTTTACAACCGCGTGACCAAAAAGGGCACGCCAGAAGATCGCCTGTACAAGCACTTCCTGGTGCGCAAGGACTGGATTTGACAGCCGCCACCGCGGTGGCCCGGCGGGTGGGAGTGTTTGGCGGAGCGTTCGATCCGCCGCATTGGGCCCATTGTTCGCTGGCTCAGACCGCGCTGGAGCAGCTGCAGCTGGACATTCTGCACATTCTTCCTACGGGGCATGCCTGGCACAAGGCGCGGGTGCTGTCCCCGGCCGAGCATCGGGTGGCGATGTGTCGGCTTGCATTCGGTGATTTGCCTGAAGTACGCCTGGATGAGCGCGAAATCCATCGGCAGGGGCCCAGCTACACCGCCGACACGCTGAAAGAACTGCAGAACGAGTACCCTCAAGCCACCTTGTTCCTCGTGCTGGGTGCCGACCAGCTGCTGGCCTTCAAGACCTGGGTCCGCTGGGAAGAGGTCCTGGCATTGGCCACCCTTGCGGTGGCGAACCGGGCCACCAACATCGGGGCCGACGCGCCTCTGGACCAAGCACAGGAAGCCGACCTGTCCGGTGTCGACCTGCCTTTCGTGCGCCTCAACATGCCGCTGAAAAACATCAGCGCCACGGCGGTCCGGGCCCGGGTCAGCGAGGCCCGCAGCCGCTCCGGCGCGCTGGAGGTTCTGGTGCCGGAACGGGTGGCAGGCTATATTTCACAACATTCCCTTTACCAGCCCCCTACATGACCAGCGAAACCACAGCCAAGAAAAACCTGCAACGCCTTCAGCGCGCCATCGTCGACGGACTGGAAGACGTCAAGGGGCAGGACATCGTGGTTTTCAATACCGAACACCTGTCGCCCCTCTTCGAGAGGGTCATCGTGGCCAGTGGCACGTCCAACCGCCAGACCAAGGCTCTGGCCGCCAGCGTTCGCGATGCCGTTCGCGATGCCGGCTTCGAGAAGCCTCGCATCGAAGGCGAAGAAAACGGCGAATGGATCATCGTGGACTGCGGCTCTGCGGTGGCGCACGTCATGCAGCCAGTGATTCGGGCGTACTACCGACTCGAAGAGATCTGGGGTGAAAAGCCCCTGCGTCTGAAGCACGGCGCTGAGAAGCCCGCGGTGGCCGAACCGAAGCCCGCCACGCGGACGAGCCGGAAAAAGCCCGCGGTCGAGGCCGTTGCCGTCCCGGCCAAAAAGGTGGCACGCAAGGCGGCCCAGGCCACCGCCAAGGCCGCTGCGGCGGCGCCGGCCAAGGCTGCGTCCCGTCCGACAACAGGCACCAGACCTGCAGCGACCAAGGTGCAGAAGCCAGCCTCCAGCAAGGCAGCCACCCCTGCAAAGACTGCCAAGGCCCCCAAACCCGCTCCCACTGCCTCCGGCAGCAAGGCCGGAAGTGCAGGCACTGCCGCCCGAAAGACGGTGAAGACCGTGGTGGTCAAGCCTCGCGCAGCTAGCCGTCCTGCGGCCAAATCGGGCGCCAAGGCGCCGGCCAAAACCGCCTCGCGCCGTTCGACACCGAAGAAGGCATGAAGCTGGTGATCGTCGCAGTCGGGCAGCGCGTGCCCGACTGGGCGCAAACGGCCTACGACGATTACGCCAAGCGCTTTCCTCCCGACCTGCGCGTGGAGCTGAAGGCAGTGAAGACCGAGCCCCGTGGATCCAAGACGCTGGCGAACATGCTGGCATCGGAACGCGAGCGCATCCAGGCGGCCCTGCCCAAAGGCGCGCGCGTTGTTGTGCTGGACGAACGTGGAACGGCACTCACCACCCAGGCGCTCGCGCAGCAGCTCAAGCAGTGGCAACTGGACAGTGACGATGTGGCGCTGGTGATAGGCGGGCCCGACGGCATCGAGCCGGCCTTTCGCGATTCTGCCCACCAGCGCATCCGGCTGTCGGACCTGACCTTGCCGCACGCCATGGTGCGGGTGCTGCTCATCGAGCAGCTGTACCGCGCCTGGTCGGTGAACGCGAACCACCCCTACCACCGCGAATGAGCACTGGTTTTCTGCCAGAGCTGGTCCTGTGCGCCCCTGTCTGGCCGGTCCCGTGGTTCCCCGCACGTTTTCATTGATGCTCCTGCACCCATGATCTACCTTGCCTCCCAAAGCCCTCGCCGGCGCCAGTTGCTCGAACAATGGGGCGTGCCGAACGCGCTGCTGCTCCCCGACGCGGATGAAGACACGGAAGCCCTGGAGGTGGTCAAAGGCATGGAGTCCCCAGCGGGGTATGTGCAACGGGTCACGCGGCTCAAGCTGCTGGCTGCCATGGACCGGCTGGCGGCCAGACAGTTGCCACCAGCGCCGGTGCTGTGCGCGGATACCACCGTGGCATTGGGGCGGCGCATTTTCGGCAAACCACGCAGCAAGGCCGAAGCCATGCGGATGCTCACCGACCTCGCAGGCCGTCGGCACCGGGTACTGACAGCGGTTGCCGTTGGATGGCAGGCCGAGGAAGGCGCCCGGATCGTGCAGGCTTTATCGGTATCGACGGTCGAATTTTCGCCCCTCACTTCCGTTGAAATCCGCCGATACGTGAACACCGGCGAGCCCATGGGCAAGGCCGGGGCCTACGCCATCCAAGGCCTGGCCGCCTTGTGGACACGGCACCTCAGCGGCAGTTATTCCGGCATCATGGGGTTGCCCGCACACGAGACTGGCCAGCTGCTGAGAGCGGCTGGTTTGCGTGTGTATTGATCCCGTCTCTTCCCTCAACCTACGCCAACGGCACGCTTCCATGAGCCAGGACATCTTGATCAATTGGTCGCCCCAGGAAACCCGCGTGGCGGTGGTGGAGCAGGGCGCAGTGCAGGAGGTGCACCTGGAGCGTACCCTGGAGCGTGGTCTGGTGGGTAACATCTATCTGGGCAAGGTGTCGAGGGTGTTGCCGGGTATGCAATCCGCGTTCATCGACATCGGTCTGGACCGCGCCGCGTTCCTGCATGTGGCGGACCTCATGCCCAATATTGCGGCCAAGCACGCTTCGCCGAGGGATCGCACGGCACCTGCTGCCGCTGCGGGCGATCGTCCGCCGACCGAGGCAGCAGGCGCTTCACCGGGCCCCAAAGTGCTGACGCCGAACCCGGTACTTCCCATCGAGCGTCAGATCTTTGAAGGCCAGGCCCTGATGGTGCAGGTGCTGAAAGACCCCATCGGCACCAAAGGCGCGCGACTCACCGCGCAAATCAGCATCGCAGGCCGCCTTCTGGTGTTCCTGCCGCAGGACAACCACATCGGCGTATCGCAGAAAATCCCCACGGCCCAGCGCGAGGCTCTGCGCCAGCGGCTGCTGCGGCTGACTGCGACTGCCGACGGTGCGCCCGGGGGAGGATTCATCCTGCGCACCAACGCCGAAGATGCCAGCGACGACGAGCTGGGTGAGGACATCGCCTACCTGCGAAAAACCTGGCTGCGCATCAAGGAGGCCGCCACGCGTCTGCCCCCGGCCTCCGTGCTGCACGAAGACCTCAGTCTGATCCAGCGCGTGTTGCGCGATCTGGTGAGTGTGGACACGCAGTCGATCCGCATTGACTCGCGCGAGCAGTTTGGCCTGCTGCAGGCCTTTGCCACCGAGTTCATGCCCGATACCGTGAGCAAGCTGCAGCACTACAGCGGCGAGCGCCCCATCTTCGATCTGTTCAATATCGACGAAGAAATCGTGCGGGCTCTGAGCCGGCGGGTCGACCTGAAGTCGGGCGGCTATCTCGTGATCGATCAGACCGAGGCGCTCACCACAGTGGACGTGAACACCGGGGGCTTCGTGGGCGCGCGCAACTTCGACGACACCGTATTCCGCACCAACCTGGAGGCCGCACAGGCCATCGCCCGCCAGCTTCGGCTGCGCAACCTGGGCGGCATCGTGATTGTGGATTTCATCGACATGGTTCGCGAAGACCACAAGGAGGCGGTGCTGGCGGAGTTTCGCAAGCAGCTCGCCCGCGACCGGGTCAAGACCATGATCGGAGGGTTTTCGCAGCTCGGTTTGGTGGAGATGACGCGCAAGCGCACGCGCGAGTCGCTGGCCCACGTCATGAGCGAGTCCTGCCATGCCTGCAGCGGCAAGGGAGCGGTCAAAACGGCGCGCAGCGTGTGCTACGACATTCTTCGCGAGATCCTGCGCGAAGCCCGGGCCTTCAACCCGCGCGAGTTCAGGGTGGTGGCGTCACCCCAGGTGGTCGAGCTGTTCCTCGACGAAGAAAGCCAGCACCTCGCTGGTCTTTCCGACTTCATCGGAAAACCGATTAGTCTCCAGAGCGAAGGCTCCATGACGCAGGAGCAGTACGACATCGTGCTGCTCTGAGGTGCCTTCAGCGCTCTGGAGTTGGCCCCGTGCAGGCATGGCACGGATTGCATGCCACAAACGGTAAACGCGAATGCTGGCTGTGTCGCGGAAAGGGGAATGTCGTTTACAACACGGAACAGATGCGGCAGTGCGTGCGCCCATAATCCACGTCCCAGCCCGCGTGATCCGAAGCTGCTTGCCCTGCAGCGCGGCCACGTGACCCGGCGCAAAAGCGTATCAACGATATCTACCTGATTTTCATGATGAACAAACCAACCTTTTTTGTCCTCTCTGCACTGGGGGCCGCCATGATCCCTCTTTGTGTTCACGCGGGCATGGTCACCGACGCCGACGGCAATGTGGGTTACGACACGCTGGCCGAATGCGATGCCGCCGTGCTCGCCGGTACGGCGCGCTTCTACAAGCCCGTGACCACCATGCCGCCGCTTCGCCGACAAGGCGAGGTCAGCGTGCGCACTGCGAAGCTCTCAGACCTCGGACCCGAGTACGCGAACGGGGCATGTGACCTGGGTGTGGGGCGCAAGGACGGTCGCAATGGTGTTTCCAGGGCGTTGCGGGGCAAGTACGTGCCCTACAGCCCGGACATGCCCATCAACCTCTACAGCAATGCCCAAGGAGTTCCGGTGCGCGCCAGCATGGCGCAATGCGACAACCGGTTCTCCAGTGTCAAACCCAGGCCTGTGCCGGTGGCTGCTGCGCCGGCGCCTGCACCCGTCGCCATGCCCGCCCCTGCGCCGGCACCAGCCCCAGCGCCGGTCGCGGCAGCTCCAGCTCCGGCGGTGGCCGCACCTGCTCCCACGCCTGCGCCTGCGCCGAAGGGCATGACGCCTTACATCTTTGGCACTTTGGGCATGGTCAACGACAGTGCGATCTACCGCGCACCAGTGGCAGCGAACAGCGTTGGCGCCACCGATCGACAGATTGGTGGACAGTTTGGCGCAGGCCTGCAGTTCAACAGCCTGGTTGGCGCGGAGGTCTTCTACCAGGGCGGCAAGGACCACGAGTACCCGCTGGCGAACGGGGTGAATACCGCGGGCATCGGCCTGCAGGCTCTCGGCGCGCGTCTGACCCTGGGGGGCAACGTCACCGAGAAACTGCGCCTGTTCGGCAAGATTGGCGCTGCACGCGTCACCCATGACAGCTTTGTCGGAGGTGATGAGTCCAAGACCCGAGGTCTGATCGGTATCGGCGCAACCTACCTGCTCAATACCAACCTCTCGTTGCGTCTGGACGCAGACCATTACCCCCGCATGAGCGCTGGCAACAACCCGCGCTGGGGCAATGTGGACTACTTTGGCGTCGGTCTGCAGTACAGCTTCTGACCGCTCAACCGGCCCGCATGGCGTAACCAAAGGGGCTCCCATGAAGCCCCTTTGGTTCGTTGTGTGGCCGGCGCCCAAGGTACCGCATTTTCCAGGGGCCCGCTAACGGTGAGACAGGCCGTCGCGACCCGACGCACATGATGACGGCCAGGTGACGGGTGTCAGCCCTGCGGCGTGTTCGTGTCCGCCTGCGCGGCGCCTTCTTCGGTCGTCTTGAAGCCTTGGGCATGCAGGCGGGCGTACAGCCCATCGGCTGCCAGCAGCTGGGCGTGTGTGCCCTGTTCGCTGATCTGCCCGTCGGCCAGAACCACCACCCGGTCTGCGTGCTCGATGGTCGACAGGCGGTGCGCCACCACCAATGTTGTGCGGCCCTTCATGAGGCGGGACAGCGCGTCCTGCACCAGCCGTTCGGACTCGTTGTCCAAGGCCGATGTGGCTTCATCCAAAATCAGCACCGGCGCATTCTTGTAGATCGCCCGGGCAATGGCCAGGCGTTGCCGTTGCCCGCCAGACAGCTCGGCTGCGTTGTGCCCGACCTTGCTGTGAATGCTCTGCGGCAGCTGACCGATCAGGTCCAGCAGGTTGGCTGAGGCCAGTGCCTCCATCACCCGCGGCTCGTTGATGGCCTGTGCGCTGTCGCCCAGGGCCACATTGGCTGCCAGCGTGTCGTTGAGCATCACCACGTCCTGGCTGACGAGTGCGAACTGCCGGCGCAGGCAGGTCAGGTCCCACTGTGGCAGCGGTACGTCGTCCAGGCGGACCTCACCCCGTGACACATCGACAAATCGCGGCAACAGGTTGACGAGGGTGGTCTTGCCCGAGCCCGAAGGTCCGACCAACGCCAGCACCTCGCCGGGCTGCACATCCAGATGAATGCCTTTGAGCGCCGCGCGGGTTTCGCTCTCGTCGCGGCCCGGGGTCTGCGTCCGGGATGCGTACTGGACCCACACGTTGCGCAGGGACAATGCGCCCCTGGCCTGTGCCACCGTGTGGGACCCGCCGCTTTGATCCTCGGTGTTTTCGATCAGGTCCAGACCACGTTCGAGCGCCGCCAAGCCCCGGGTGATGGGGCCTGCGATCTCTGCCAGATGGCGAATGGGTGCAACCAGCATCAGCATGGCTGTCACGAAGGCCACGAAATTGCCCACGGTCACGTCGTCGCTGCTGCTTTGCCACAGGGCTACGGCAATCACGGTGGACAGCGCCACCGAGGCCAGCAGCTGGGTGAGTGGGGTCATCGCGGCCTGCGCTACGGTGGACTTCAACGCCAGCCGTCTCAGGGCTGTGCTCAGGCGGTCGAAGCGCTCCGCCTGCGACCCTTGCGCGCCGTGCAGGCGCACCACCCTGTGTGCCAGCGCGTTCTCTTCCACGACATACGCGAGTTCGTCGGTGGCCTGCTGGCTCGACTGCGTCAATCGGTACAGGCGGCGCGACAGCACCCGCATGATCAGCATCAAGCCCGGGATGATCATCAGCACGATCAGGGTGAGCTGCCAGTTCAGATACATGAGGTACCCCATGAGCGCCAGCATGGTCAGGCTGTCCTTGGCCAGGATCAGCAGCGCATTGACCAGCATGGTGGAGCCGGTCTGGACTTCATACACCAGCGTGTTCGACAGCTTGCTCGCACTTTGCTGCGCAAACAGGTCCATGCGGGCGCTGTTGAGTTTCACAAACATGGCGCGCCGCAGGTTCAGCAGGCCGAGGCTGGCCGTGTGGGTCAATGCATACTGGGCCAGGAAACCCGCGAGACCGCGAATGCCGAACAACGAGATCAGCGCTGCAGGAACCATCCACAAGGCGAGATTGCCCTCGGCGAAGCCTCGGTCCAGCAAGGTTTTCAGCAGGGCTGGAATGAGTGGTTCGGTCAGGGCCCCGACAACCGTGCAGAGAGCTGCGAGCACGATGCCCGCCTTGGCTGCGCGGAAATACGGCCAAAAACGTAACAGGCGTTGTGTGATCGACCGGGGTGGCAGAGGTTTTGCTTGGGCGGATTCTGTCAAGACGATGGGCCTGGTGAGGGCTGTAGACAGCGAAAAAGCTAGGGGCTCAGGGCCTTGAAGTTGCTCTCCAACGCCTGTGCATTCAAGCACATCTTGTCACGGCTGGTCAGAGGTCATCCGGTATTATCGTCGGCTGCTTTGCAAGACGCGGTTGGGCTGAAGCCCTGTCGGGACGCTTCGCCTCAGGGTTGCGGAACTTGCCGTGTGCTCTTGTAACAAAGCACCATTTGCGAGTCTCAGGAAATGCAGGAAATCAAAAAGAACCAATGGCCAGTGTCCCGGCGCCGCTTGCTTTCTCAGGCAGCACTTCTTCCGGCTGTTGGCTGGCCGTTGCTGGAAGCCCAGGCGCAGTTTCGCGTTGAGGTATCCGGCGTCGGCATGACGCAAATTCCGTTTTCTGCGGTGACCTTCCGGGGCAATGGCCAGGCGGACCAGGACATTGCAGCCATCGTGCGCGCCGACCTGGAGCGCAGCGGCCAGTTCCGGTTTGTCGACCCGCTGCCTGGCCAGATTGACGAAACGTCCCGTCCCGATCTGGCGCCGTGGCGGTCCCGCACCATCGACGCCATGGTGGCTGGCAGCGTCACCCGGCTTGCCGACGGCCGGTTTGACATTCGGTTCCGTCTCTGGGACGTGGTGCAGGCCAAGGATCTGGGCGGTCTGAGTTATCCCGTCACTGCCCAGGACCTGCGCCTTGCCGCCCACCGCATCGCCGACTACATCTACGAGCGGCTCACGGGAGACAAGGGCGTATTTGCCACGCGCATCGCCTATGTTTCCAAGAATGGCAACCAGCACGTGTTGTGGGTAGCCGACGCTGACGGTGAAAACGCGCGGGCTGCGCTCACCAGTCCGGAGCCGATCATTTCCCCGAGCTGGGCGCCGGGTGGTGGCCAACTGGCGTATGTCTCCTTCGAATCGCGCAAGCCGGTGATTTACACCCACGATGTGGCCACCGGCCGGCGCCGGCTGCTGGCCAATTTCCGCGGTTCCAACAGCGCGCCTTCGTGGTCGCCCGATGGCAGCCAGCTTGCCGCCACGCTGTCCATTTCCGGCAATGCCCAGATCTATGTGATGAGCGCAGCGGGCGGAGAGCCCCGCCGGCTCACGCAGTCCAGCAGCATCGACACGGAGCCCGTGTTCTCGGCGGACGGTCAGTCGCTGTACTTTGTGAGCGACCGGGGTGGCTCACCGCAGATCTACCGCATGGGCGTTCAGGGCGGCAATCCGCAGCGCCTGACATTCACCGGCAACTACAACATCTCCCCGGCCCCCAGCCCCGATGGCCGATGGCTCGCCTATGTGTCCCGCATCGGCGGCGCATTTCGGCTGCACGTCATGGAGCTTGCCACTGGGAACGTGACGGCCCTCACGACGACCAGTGGCGACGAAAGCCCCAGTTTTTCGCCCAACAGCCGGCTCATCATCTACGCCACCCGCGATCGTGGTCAGGAAGCCTTGATGACCAGCACGGTGGATGGCCGCATCAAGACGCGGCTGGCAGGTGCCAGGGGTGACATCCGGGAGCCCCAGTGGGGTCCTTTCGGTCGTTGAGTCCTGGGTGACGTCCGGGCAATTTGATTTTTTTCGTTCTTCCTTCTTCACCACACCTCCCATCAGAAAGGTCTAAGCTCATGTTCACCCCTTCTCGTTCGTCCAATACCACTGGCGCACGTACCCGTCCGCTGATCAGCGGATTCTTTGCCGTGGTGCTGGCGCTTTCGCTCGCAGCCTGCGGCTCCAGCGTGAAGCTCGATGAAGTGCCGGTTGAGGATCGCAACGCTGCCGGCGCTGCTGGTGCTCAGGGCGGCACAGGCAGTGGCGTAGACCCGAGTGGAGTCTCTGGCGTGCAGGTTCCAGGCATGGATTCGCAGCAGCCGGCGAACCTCGCCCGAATCGTGTATTTCGACTACGACAGCTTCGAAATCCGCGCGGAATTCACCACTGCCCTGGAGGCCAACGCTGCGTTTCTCAAAGCCAACCCGAGTCGTCGCGTGGCCCTGGAAGGTCACACCGATGAGCGCGGTGGACGCGAATACAACCTGGCGCTTGGCCAAAAGCGTGCGGAGGCCGTGCGTCGCGCGCTTCAATTGCTGGGCGTGAGCGAAAGCCAGATGGAAGCCGTGAGCTTCGGCGAAGAGAAGCCTGCTGCGTTTGGTCTCGATGAAGAGTCCTACGCGCAAAACCGTCGCGTTGAAATCACCTACCGTTGATGGAAATGCAGGTTCTCAAGAGGCGTGTCCCGATTCGGCTGCTGGCGGGAGTGGCAGCGCTGGCAGCGCTGATGCAACCGCTGGAATCGCATGCCTTCCTCGGCGACGATGAAGCGCGCAGGGCGATCATCGAACTGCGCCAGCGCTTCGAGGCCAGCGAGGTTCGCCAGGCCGAATTGATCGAGCAGGTGAGGGCGCAAAGCAACGGTCAACGCAGCCTGCTTGAATTGTCCAACCAGATCGAGCAACTGCGCTCGGAACTCGCCAGCCTGCGTGGTCAAAACGAGCAGTTGGCCCGGGAAGTAGCCGAACTGCAGCGCAAGCAGGCAGATGCACAGGCTGGCGTGGATGAGCGCTTGCGCCAGTTTGAGCCAGCCCAGGTTTCGCTGGACGGTCGGGACTTTACCGCCACGCCTGCAGAGCAGCGCGACTACGAAGCTGCAATGGCCCAGTTGAGACGATCAGAGTTTCCGGCGGCAGCATCGGCATATGGCGACTTCTTGCGCCGCTATCCGGACAGTGGATACACCCCTTCGGTGTTGTACTGGCTGGGCAACGCGCAGTATGCCAACCGCGCCTACAAGGAATCCATCGAGAGCCATCGACGGCTTTCGGCGCAATTCCCCGGGCACCAACGGGTGCCGGAGGCCATGCTGGCCATGGCCAACAGCCAGGTCGAGCTGAAGGACAGCCGCGCAGCCCGCCGTACGCTGGAAGATCTGATGAAGCTGCACCCAACGACCGAGGCTGCCTCGGTGGCGCGCGACCGTCTGGCCCGCCTGCGCTGACGGGTGTGGAGCCTGTTGGGCAACGCACCCCTGTCCACGAACGATCCAAGGAGGCCGGTAACGGCCTCCTCCTACAATGGCGTCCATGGATATCGCCGAGCTTGAGAAACTGACCACCTGGGTCTTGTGGGCTGCCTTTGCCGTGGCAGCCGCCTTCGGATTCATTGCACAGCGCACCCATTTCTGCACCATGGGAGCGGTGAGTGACATTGTCAACATGGGCGACTGGACGCGCATGCGCATGTGGGGCATGGCGGTTGGTGTCGCCATGATCGGGTTTCATGTCATGGCCTGGTGGGAGCTCATTGACCCGACGCAGACCATCTACGCCTCCAGTCGTGTGCTCTGGCTGTCCGCCCTGCTGGGTGGCGCCCTCTTTGGCTTCGGCATGGTGCTTGCCTCGGGCTGTGGAAGCAAGACGCTGGTGCGCATCGGGGCTGGCAGTCTGAAATCCCTGGTCGTGTTTTTCGTGATGGGCATTGCAGCCTTTGCCACGTTGCGGGGGGTTGTGGCTGTGTTCCGGAACGCCACGTTCGACCAGGTGGTGTTTGACACCGGGATGAGTGGTGCCTTGCCGGCGCTGCTCGCCGGCAACACAGGCCTTGAGCCATCCCTGGCCGGCTTGTTGCTCGCCGGCCTCGTGGGTGGGGGTCTCGTCATCTGGGCGCTGATGGGCCGCGATTTCATTTCATTCAACAACCTTCTGGCCGGCCTTGGCCTCGGCATGGTGATCGTGGCAATGTGGTGGGTCAGCGGTCATCTTGGCTTCGTGCCAGAGCACCCTGAAACACTTGAGCCGGTGTACCTGGGCAGCAACACACGGCGCATGGAATCTTTGACCTTCACGGCGCCCATGGCGTACGCGATTGACTGGTTGATCTTTTTCAGCGATTCGTCGAAGGTGCTGACCTTCGGGGTGGTGACGGTGGTGGGCGTGGTGGTCGGGTCGTTGCTGTGTGCCCTGGTGGACCGGAGCTTTCGCTGGGAGGGCTTCAGCAGCACCCAGGACACCGCACTGCATCTGGTGGGCGCTGCGTGCATGGGCATTGGAGGCGTAACCGCTCTGGGTTGTACGGTGGGGCAGGGTATGTCTGGCCTTTCCACCCTGAGCTTGTCCAGCGTGATCGCCGTGTCTGGAATCATGGTGGGGGCAGTGCTCGGTTTCCGTTTTCAGATCTGGTTGCTGGAACGCGCGTGAGCACCACACCGGATGCCGACCTCGAGCGGCGCTTCGGCGGCTTGCGGCGTCTGTACGGCATGGTTGGTGCGCAGCGCATTTTTGATGCGCATGTCGTCGTGGTTGGCATCGGTGGCGTGGGGTCATGGGCGGTGGAGGCCCTGGCCCGCAGTGGCATGCGCCGCCTGACCTTGATCGACCTGGATCACGTGTCGGAATCCAACGTCAACCGCCAGATTCATGCCACAGCGGGCACGCTGGGGCAGGCCAAGACCGAAGCCATGCGGGAGCGCATCGCATCCTTTCACCCGGGGTGTCAGGTGAATGGCGTGGAGGATTTTGTTTCGCCCGATAACTGGCCGCTGCTGCTGGAGCGCGCAGAGGGCATCTTGGATGGGAGACCCTCCGCCGTGATCGATGCCTGTGATCAGGTGCGGGCCAAGACCACACTTGCAACATGGTCCCGGGCAGCGGGTGTTCCGCTGATCGCAGTCGGCGCGGCTGGTGGCAAGCGACTGGCTGATCGGGTGGAGGTGGCGGACCTGGCCCACACCACCCACGACCCGCTGCTGGCGCAGCTTCGCTACCGGCTGCGCAAGCACCATGGTGCGCCGCGCGACGGTGCCATGCATGTAGCGTGCGTATTCAGCCGCGAAGCCGTTGCGGGGCCAGATGCCAGTTGTGGCCTGGACCAGGCGGATGGCAGTCTGAACTGCCATGCTTTGGTTTTTGTGCCGCGGGTTGGGTCATGAACACCCTGGCTGCTGGGCCAAAAAAATCCGTGGGGTCTTCAAAGGGGCCTCAATCTGACGCTATAATTTGAGGCTTGGCGCAGTAGACGGCGATGCCGTAGACCTGCAATCATTACATCGGATTCAGCATGTTCGATGTGATGCGTAAAACAATAAGTTCTTCGAGTACGGCAGCATTCGCGTGGGAGCTGCATGGCTCAAGCGGTTTGGTTTTGATGGGACGTTAGCTCAGTTGGTAGAGCAGCGGACTTTTAATCCGTTGGTCGGCAGTTCGAGCCTGCCACGTCCTACCAAAAACGTGA
>JALORL010000248.1 GCA_025458915.1 Hydrogenophaga sp. | reverse complement strand
CTTTTTCGGTCGCAGCTTCATCCAGACGCTGGAGCCCCGCGCCTTCTTCACCTGGACGCCGTTCCGCGACCAGAGCGACCTGCCGGTGTTCGACTCCGCAAGACGCAACTTCAACCTCTCCACCCTGTTCACCGAAAACACGCTGGGCGGAAACGACCGCATCACCGACACCCGTGCACTCACCCTTGGCGTGAACACCCGTCTGTTCGACCCTGAAAAAGGCGGCGAGATCGTGCGCCTGGGGGTGGCACAGCGCTATTACCTGGAAGACCAGCAAGTCACTTTGCCAGGCCAACAGCCGGTCACTGAACGCATCAGCGATGTGCTGTTTGCCGCGCGCGTGCAGTGGGACCCGCGTTGGTCCACAGACCTGAACCTGCAATACAACCCGAAAAGCCAGGACGTCATCCGCACCACCCTGGGGGCGCGCTACACCCCCAGCGACTTCCGTTCGCTCAGTCTCGCATACCGCCAGCTGGACGGCCGGGGCGAGCAGTTCGACGTGGGCTGGCAGTGGCCGCTGTCGGGCTGGGGCTCGCCGGCCCGGGAACCCGTTCCCGGCAAGGCATTGGGTCCGGGGCAGTGGTACACCGTGGGCCGCATCAACTACAGCGTTCCCGACAAGAAGGTCGTCGATCTCGTGGCGGGCTTCGAGTACGACGCCGGTTGCTGGTTGGGCCGCATTGTCATGGAGCGGTTGCAGCTCAGCCGTTCTATCTTTGAAGACGCTCCAACAACAGGTGCCGCGTTACCGCTACCTGCGCGAGGAGATCAACCCGCCCAGCCGCTTCCAGAACTATGACTGAACGCCACCAGCAATTCTCCCGTCTGGCGGTCTGGCTGCTGTGCGCCCCGCTGCTGCTGGCCGCCCCCGCCAGCGCGCAGTCATTGCGTCTGCCCAACCAGATCAGCCCGTTGCGTGCAGCGCCCAGTGCGCCGGTCACTGCCGACTTCATCGTGGCCCTGGTCAACTCGGAGCCGGTCACGAACAACGACGTTCGCCAGCGTCTGCGGCGGGTGGAACAGCAGATGGGCCAGCAAGGCATGACCATCCCGCCGCGCGAGCAGTTGGCCCAGCAGGTGCTGGAACAGCTGCTCACCGAGCGCGCCCTGCTGCAGCACGCCTCCGACACCGGCATCCGTGCAGACGACGCCACCCTGCTGCGTGCTGAGCAGTCCGTGGCTGCCCAGAACCAGCTGGAGCTGGAAGAGTTTCGGCGTCGCCTTGTGGCCGAAGGCATCGACATCAACCGTTTCCGCAGCGACCTGCGCAACCAGATCCTGCTGCAGCGCCTGCAGGAGCGCGAGACCGAGGCCCGGGTCCAGATCAGCGAAAGCGACATCGACGACTATCTGCGCCAGCAGCAGCGCAATGCCGACCCGGCCAACCTGTTGCTCAACCTCGGGCATGTGCTGCTGCTCGTGCCCGAAGGCGCCCCGGCCGCCGAGGTCGATGCGCAGCGCGCGCGCGCCGAACTGGTGGCCAGCCGCGCCCGGGCCGGCACTGACTTTGCTGCCCTCGCGGCCGAATTTTCGGCAGCGGCCGAGCGGGTGAATGGCGGCGCGCTGGGTCTGCGGCCTGCCAACCGGCTGCCGGAGCTGTTCGTGAACGCCACCCAGGCGCTGCCGGTGAACGCCATTGCCGGACCTTTGCGCAGCGAGGCGGGTTTTCACGTGCTCAAGGTGCTGGAGAAGCGTCAGGCAGGTCTGCCCGCTGCCACGGTGGTGCAGACGCGGGCCCGGCACATCCTGCTGCGGCCTGGCCCCCAGCTCACCGAGGCTGCTGCCGTGGAACGGCTCAACCGCTACCGTGAGCAGATCGCGTCGGGGCAGGAGAGCTTCGAGGCGCTGGCGCGCGCGCACAGCCAGGACGGATCGGCCCGCGAAGGGGGCACCCTTGGCTGGGCCAGCCCGGGCCAGTTCGTCCCCGAATTCGAGGAAGCCATGAACCGGCTGCGTCCTGGGGAGCTGTCGGAGCCCCTGGTATCCCGCTTTGGCGTGCATCTGATCCGCGTGGACGAACGGCGCGAAGCGCCGGTGAGCCAGCGCGAGCAGCGCGACCAGGTGCGGGCGGTGCTGCGCGAGCGCAAGGCGCGCGACGCCCTGGAGGCGCTGGCCAGCGAAGTCCGCAACCGCGCCTTCGTCGAAAACCGGGAACCGCCTCGGCCGTGACCATTAGCTGGGTGGCACATGGGGCTGTGGCATGAAGCACATTGCCCGCAAGCGGTTCGGCCAGCACTTCCTGACCGACACCAGCATCATCGATGCCATCGTGGCTGTCATCC
Source organism: Hydrogenophaga sp. (assembly GCA_025458915.1). Taxonomy (GTDB): domain Bacteria; phylum Pseudomonadota; class Gammaproteobacteria; order Burkholderiales; family Burkholderiaceae_C; genus Hydrogenophaga. Next base: position 5,456 of record JALORL010000248.1, on the reverse strand, counting down.
AGCCGCAGCCAGGCGACGCCATGGTGGAAATCGGGCCGGGTCTGGCGGCGCTCACACAGCCGCTGGTCGAGCGGCTGGGGCATCTTGCCGTGATCGAACTGGACCGGGATCTTGCCGCCCGCCTGCGCCAGCACCCCCAACTGGAAGTGATCGAGTCTGACGTGCTCAAGGTCGACTTCGGTGCGCTGGCCCGGCGGTCGGATGGCTCCGGTGGCACCAGACTCAGGGTGGTGGGCAACCTCCCCTACAACATTTCAACGCCCATCCTGTTCCACCTGCTCGACCAGGTGGATGCCGTACACGACCAGCACTTCATGCTGCAGAAGGAGGTCATTGACCGCATGGTGGCCGCTCCGGCGACCAGCGACTATGGGCGCCTTTCGGTGATGCTGCAGTGGCGCTACGCCATGGAGAACGTGCTGTTCGTTCCGCCCGAGAGTTTTGATCCGCCCCCGCGGGTGGACAGCGCGATCGTGCGCATGGTGCCGCTGGCCCGACCGCCCGCCATCGACTTCCGGGTCTTCAGCGAGCTGGTGCAGACGGCCTTCAGCCAGCGCCGCAAGATCCTGCGCAACACGCTCGGCAAATGGCTCGAGGCGCGTGACTTCGCGGGCGATTTCGACCTGCAGCGCCGCGCCGAAGAAGTGCCGGTGACCGAATACGTGGCCCTGGCCCAGGCCGTTCCATAGAGAAGAAAACGCGCGCGCATGAAAAAGCCGCTGCATCGCAGCGGCTTTCTTCCTTCAAGGGCACTGCGGAACCGCCCTGCGAAATACCCAGGCCAGGCCACCCGTGCAGCCCCTCCTTGGGGGGTGGGCCCGCTCAGGCTGCCGTTAACCAGTAGCCCGCGTTGAACGGGCTGCTCATGCGCAGCGCCATCGGGCTCACGTCGAGCAGCTTGTCGGTGGGCATGGGTTCGCTTTCCACTTCGATCGGTTCCTCGCCCTTGGCGGCACGGGCCACCGAGAAGGAGTAGAAGCAGCGGAACGGAATCTTGCGGTCGCTCCAGTAGTCGGCCGTATCGCGGAAGATGTCGAGCAGCTGCTCGCGGGCTTCCTTGTCGAACTTGGCGTGCGCCGGAATGTGCTCCAGCACCACGATGAAACCGGTCTGCGGGCCCGACTTGTGGACCATGTCGGTCATGCAGTCGTAGAGCGCGTCGAAGTTCTTGCCGAAATGCGGCGGGAGCGTGTACTGCGCAGCAATCAGTTCCAGCACGTCCTGCTTGCTCTGGGCCTTGGCCAGGTTGGCATACAGGAAGTGGTGTCCCAGGCTTTCAGCGGCGGCCTGGAGGTCCTTCACGCCATAGGCGCGAATCGACTGAACGATGTTGGGTCGTACGTTACGAAGTGGCGTGTCCATCTCCGCGTCTCTTTCTACAGTCAAAGTTGATGATCAATTCGCTGGGTCGCCGGGGATCACTGCACGATCAGCCGGAAGCTGGCGTAGTGGTCCTCGGTGTAGTAACAGTTGTCGGGTGCCACAGGCTTCTGCCCACCGCACACGATCCGCCGGGCACCCCGGTGACGCAGTCCCGGTGTGGGCACCGTGTATTCGCGGTAGTAGCCTCGCTTCTGCGCGGGCAGCAGGCGCTCGCGATTGCCAAACACCGTGCCGTCCTTCTCGTACCGGAAAGGCCCTCCTTGCCGGATCAAATCCATCACTTTCTGGCCCTGGACCGGCAAGCCGGTGAAGGCGACCACCGGCAGCGTCTGTGTCTCCAGGGGGCTCTTGGCTTGCACCAGAAAGGTGCCGGCGCTCACCGCCACCAGCGCGAGGGCCGCCAACGGACCAACCCACCGACGCCGCCATCCGCTGCTGCGGATCCCCTTCAGACCCATGAAATCCCTGCTCCCGATGTCTGCGGGCGTTCGAGGTGCGGGTTAACCCTGAAAATCAAGTGCGTAAGTGTGCCGTAATTGCCACAGAATTGCAAGTGATTGCTGAAATAACGGGCAGCTTTATCGCATCAAAATGCGACTTTAAGTTAGCGCTTGCTATTTCCCAAGTCGTTACCGGTCGGTATTGGCCTCTGCCACCGTCAGCGCTGTCATGTTGACGATGCGGCGCACCGTGGCGCTCGCGGTCAGGATGTGCACCGGCTGGGCTGCTCCCAGCAGCACCGGACCGACCGCAATGTTGCCGCCGGCTGCCGTTTTGAGCAGGTTGTAGGCAATATTGGCGGCGTCAATGTTGGGCAGCACCAGCAGGTTGGCAGGGCCTTTGAGGGTGGAGTTCGGCATCATCACGCCGCGCGCCACCGGGTCCAGCGCCACATCCCCGTGCATTTCACCGTCCACCTCCAGCCAGGGTGCCTGCTCGCGCAGCAGTTCCAGGGTGCGCCGCATCTTGACGGCGGTGGGCTGGTTGGACGACCCGAAGTTCGAGTGGGACAGCAGGGCCGCCTTGGGCTGCAGGCCGAAGCGCACCATTTCTTCTGCCGCCATCACCGTGATTTCGCACAGCTGCTCGGGGGTGGGGTCGTAGTTGACGTGCGTGTCCACCAGGAACACCTGGCGGCCGGGCAGCATGAGGCCGTTCATGCAGGCGTAGATGCGCACGTCCTGCTCGGTGCTGGGGCTGCCGCCAGCGCGCTTGCCGATCACCTGGTCGATGTATTCCAGGTGGTTGTGGGTGGTGCCCCAGGTGCCGCAGATCATGCCGTCGACTTCGCCCTTGTGCAGCAGCATGGCACCGATCAGGGTCAGGCGACGGCGCATCTCGATCTTGGCAAGCTGCTGGGTCACGCCCTTGCGCTCGGTCATGCGGTGGTAGGTCTGCCAGAAGTCGCGGTAGCGGGCGTCCTGCTCCACGTTGACGATGTCGTAGTCCAGTTCTTCGCGCAGGCGCAGGCCGAACTTTTCAATGCGCTGGGCGATCACCGCCGGGCGGCCGATCAGCGTGGGCCGTGCCAGGCCTTCGTCCACCACGATCTGGCAGGCGCGCAGCACGCGCTCTTCCTCGCCCTCTGCGTAGGCCACGCGCTTGCGTTCGGCCATCTTGGCGGCAGCAAAAATGGGCTTCATGATGGTGCCGGACGCGAACACGAAGCTCTGCAGCTTCTCGCGGTAGGCAGCCATGTCGGCAACCGGTCGAAGCGCCACGCCACTGTCGGCGGCAGCCTGGGCCACTGCCGGGGCAATCTTCATCATCAGGCGCGGGTCGAACGGCTTGGGAATCAGGTATTCCGGGCCGAACGCCAGCTTCTCGCCTGCATAGGCCGCTGCCACCACTTCGCTCTGTTCGGCCTGGGCCAGTTCGGCGATGGCGTGCACGGCCGCAATCTCCATCTCGTCGGTGATGGTGGAGGCGCCGGCGTCCAGCGCGCCACGGAAGATGTACGGGAAACACAGGACGTTGTTGACCTGGTTCGGGTAGTCGGTGCGGCCGGTGGCCATGATGGCGTCGTCGCGCACCGCCTTCACCTCTTCCGGGTTGATTTCCGGGTTCGGATTCGCCAGGGCGAAGATCAGCGGCTTGTCCGCCATGCTTTTGACCATGTCCTGCTTGAGCACACCGCCGGCGGACAGGCCCAGAAAGATGTCGGCGCCTGCAATGGCTTCGCGCAGCGTGCGCTGATCGGTCTTCTGCGCGAAGACGATCTTGTCCTCGTCCATGAGTTCGGTGCGGCCCTCGTAGACCACGCCGGCCAGGTCGGTCACCCAGATGTTCTCGCGTGGAATGCCGAGTTTGACCAGCAGGCCCAGGCAGGCCAGCGCTGCAGCGCCCGCACCCGAGGTGACCAGCTTGACCTTCTTGAGGTCCTTGCCCACCACCTTCAGGCCGTTGAGGATGGCCGCGCCGACCACGATGGCGGTGCCGTGCTGGTCGTCGTGGAAGACCGGGATCTTCATGCGCTCGCGCAGCTTGCGCTCGACGTAGAAGCAGTCCGGCGCCTTGATGTCTTCCAGGTTGATGCCGCCGAAGGTCGGCTCCAGGCTGGCAATGATGTCGACCAGTTTGTCCGGGTCTTTTTCGTTGATCTCGATGTCGAACACGTCGATGCCCGAGAACTTCTTGAACAGCACGCCCTTGCCTTCCATCACCGGCTTGGCGGCGAGCGGACCGATGTCGCCCAGGCCCAGCACGGCGGTGCCGTTGGTGATGACGGCCACCAGGTTGCCGCGGCTGGTGTACTTGAAGGCGTTGTTGGGGTCGGCGACGATTTCCTCGCACGGGGCTGCCACCCCGGGCGAATAGGCCAGCGCCAGGTCGCGCTGGTTGGTCAGCTGCTTGGTGGCGGCAATGGCCACCTTGCCGGGCGTCGGAAACTCGTGGTATTCGAGGGCGGCGCGGCGCAGTTCGGCGCGCTTGTTGTCCTGGTCGGTGGGGCTGCTCATGGCCTTGTCTCCTGGCGGTTCGACTTCTTGCTATGTGGGAATGGGTTGCGCATTCTAAGTCTGCGACCGGGAAAACCCTAGTCCGTATTAGTGCGTAACGCCAGCCGTGTGGGGGCTTTGTTCGCCGCTCCGGGCCGACCCGCCCGAGGCGGCCAGGACATGAGGGCGTGCGGGTTGGGGTGGGCGTGGAAACCGCAGGGACCGGGCCACGAGCGTTAGGGAGAAGCCCTTGGGAGGCTCGCCATGCCAGGTCGGTGGGCGACCCTGCAGGGCGCGTCAGGCCGGCAGGAGCACGACCGTTGCACCGGTGACGGTCGCAACCGACACCGGCTGTGCCGGCGAACCGGCGGCCCAGACAGCCCGGGCGCAGGTTTCACACTTTCCGCACTGCGTGGCCACGCCGTACGCGCGCTGGACATCGTCGAACGGCATGCCCGATTGCGCTGCACGGGCAATGGTCCAGTCACTGATGCGGTGGCACACACAAACGATCATGGCGAGGCAGCTGAAAAACCAAGATGTGAAAATGATAATTGGTCGCATTCACATCAACAAGTGCCTTTCATCGGGCGCCCGTCGTGGGCCGCCGCCGCCGTGCGACCGTCAGGAAACGTCGCCCATCTGGCTCTGCAGATAGTTCTGCAACCCCACTTTGCCGATCAGTTCGATCTGCGTTTCCAGAAAGTCGATGTGTTCCTCGGTGTCGTCCAGGATGCCCTGCAGCAGATCGCGCGACACGTAGTCGCGCACAGATTCGCAATAGGCGATGCCGTCCTTGATCGTGCCCTGCGCGCCTTTCTCCAGTGCAAGGTCGCAGGCCAGCAACTCGGGCACGTCCTCACCGATGTGCAGCTTCCCCAGATCCTGCAGGTTGGGCAGGCCATCGAGCATGAAGATGCGGTCCATGAGCTGATCGGCGTGCTTCATTTCGCCAAGGGATTCTTCGTATTCTTTTTTGGCCAGCTTGTCGAACCCCCAGTGTTTGAGCATGCGGTAGTGCACGAAGTACTGGTTGATGGCCGTCAACTCGTTCTTGAGTTGTGCCTGCAGGTGCGCGATGGCCTGAGGGTCGCCTTTCATGGGGAATCCTTTCCGGGTTGGTGTTGTGACAACCGG
>JALORL010000247.1 GCA_025458915.1 Hydrogenophaga sp. | reverse complement strand
TGAAAAAACTGGCGGCAGCCAGCGCGCAGGCGCACCGGGCCACGAGGTTTTTGTACATGGTGTTCCTCTACATGGCTTCCGTGAATGAAAAACGCGAGCCGGGGAAGCACCGGCTCGCGCAAGCTGCATTTTAAACGAAGGCGCTTCTGACTGCGCTGCGGCCTCAGGCGGCCACCGCCTGGTCCAGCGCAGCCATCAGCTCGGCCCGGCGCGTGTCATTCACGAAGCTGGCCTCGAAGCTGTTGCGCGCCAGTGGACACACGGTGAGCGGCACGCGACGGCGCGCCAGTTCGGCCACCAGCGCGGGATCTTCCAGACAGCGAACACCGTGGTCGATGCGCTCCACCTGCAGGTCGTTCAGCGCCTCCCAGATGTAGGCCGGCGGGCCTTCTTCGCCGGCGTGCGCCACCACGCGCAGGCCCATGTCGCGGCAGCGCGCGAACACGCGGGAGACGGCAGCGCCGCTTCCAGCGTGGCCATCGCATCGTCTTCGCTGAGGTGGCGCAGGAAACACAGGATCAGCGCGCTGCTGATGCCCAGTCTGGACTTGGCATCCGCACAGGCGCGAGACAAACCTTCAATGACTGTGCCCATGGTGACGCCGCGAGCCGTGTGGGTTTGCGGGTCGAAGAACAGCTCGGCGTGCACCACATGGTCGGTGCGAGCACGCTCGAAGTAGGCCCAGGCCATGTCGTAGAAGTCCGCTTCCTTGAGCAGCACGCTGGCACCTGCGTAGTAAATGTCCAGGAAGCTCTGCAGGTCGGTGAAGGCATAGGCCGCGCGCAGCGCTTCCACACTCGGGTACGGCAACTGCACGCCGTTGCGCTGCGCCAGCGCAAAGATCAGCTCGGGTTCCAGCGAGCCTTCGATGTGGATGTGCAGTTCGGCCTTGGGCAGGATGCGGGCGAGTTCGGTGGCGTTCATGGGGAGGGCTCCTTCCTTCGGTTGCTTGTTGGCTTCAACACACCCCGAACGATACCCCCACCTGCTGCAGGTAGCGCCGGTACGCCGCACTGAGGCGGTCGGCGGCGCACATCACTTCACCACCGCTGACGGGCAGACGGCGCGGCCGCTGCGATTCGAGAATAGGCTGGTCCTGCGAAAAGATTTCCACCTGGAAGTCGCGCAGCGCGTCGTCGGAGGAGGTGTCGTCGGTGGTGTACTGGGCGAACCACAGGCGGCAACTCTCTTCGCTGGTGGGGCAGGCCCAGATCACGTAGCTGTCTTCCGGGCCGCCTGCATCTGCCCGCTTGCTCAGCAGGGCGCTGTAGGGGCTCAGCACTTCGTAGCGGTAGTTCACCCAGCCGCCGTCGGCCGCGCTGGCCGTGGCGCGGGGCTGCCAGGTCTTGTACTGCTCGATCACCGGGCGGCCGTCGGGCGTGTGGGTGACGTCGTAGTGCGGCACCTCGGGGTGACCGGCCTCGCCCAGCCAGCCGCGGTGCACGAAGGCGAAATGCGCGGTGTCCAGAAAGTTTTCCACCGCGCGCGGGGCGCTCGTGGCCACATCGAACGGGCCATAGATGAGGCGACGCGCAGGCAGACCATTGAGCACGGGCGGCGCATGTCCGGCTGCGCCCAGTCGGGTCCACAGCAAACCGTGCACTTCGCGCAGTTCGTGGCGGCAGGCCTTGTGGGAAGCAGGCGGCGCAAAGCCGGGCAGGGCAGGAATGCTGGCGCACTGCCCGCTGCCTTCAAACCGCCAGCCGTGGTAGGCGCACTGCAGCTGGCCGTCCTGCACGGTGCCGAGCGACAGCTTGGCGCCCCGGTGGGGGCAGCGGTCGGTCATGAGGACGGGCTGGCCGTTGCCGTCGCGCCAGAGCACCAGGGCTTCGTCGAACAGCTGCACCGCCAGGGGTTCGGACCCAAGTTCCTTGTCGGTAGCCACCGGCCACCACCAACTTTTTTCATTCGACCAGTTCGATGGATTGAGGTTGTTCAAGCGGGTTCTCCAAGAAAAAAGCCACCCAGCCGGTGAACCGGTCGGGTGGCCGTGCCTGGGCCTGAAACGCGTTTCAGGCCGGCCCTGTGAGCCTGTGAAGAAGATCAGTTGCCTGCGGGAACGCGGCCTTCCACACCCTTGACGAAGAAGTTCACGCTGTCGCGCCAGGCCTGGTCGCCCACGGCGCCGGCGGCCAGCACTTCCTTGCCGGTGTTGTCGACGATGGGGCCGTTGAACACCTCGAAGGTGCCGGCCTTCATGCCGGCCTTGATCTCGTCGACCTTGGCGCGGATCTCGGCGGGCACGGTTTCGGGAATCTTGATGAGGTCGTTCAGGCCTTCCTTCACGCCCCACACGGTGCGCTTGGTTTCCCAGGTGCCGGCACGCAGCTCTTCAATGCTCTGGATGTAGTACGGCGCCCAGTTCACCACGGCGGAACCGAGGTGGGCGTTGGGGGCAAAGGCGCTCATGTCGCTGTCCCAGCCAAAGGCGAACTTGCCATTGCGCTCGGCGGTCTGCAGCACGGCGGTGGAGTCGGTGTTTTGCAGCAGCACGTCGGCACCCTGGTTGATCAGGCTTTGCGCGGCCTCGGTTTCCTTTGGCGGGTCGAACCAGGTGTTGACCCACACCACGCGCAGCTTCACGTCGGGGTTCACGCTTTGTGCGCCCAGAGTGAAGGCGTTGATGTTGCGCAGCACTTCAGGAATGGGGAAGGAGCCCACGAAGCCCAGGGTGTTGGTCTTGGTCATCGAGCCAGCGATCACGCCGGCCATGTAGGTGTCCTGGTAGAAGCTGGCGTCGTAGATGCGCATGTTGGGCGCGGTCTTGTAGCCGGTGGCGTGCTCGAACTTGATGTTCGGGAACTCGCTGGCCACCTTCAGCATGGGCTCCATGTAGCCAAAGGAGGTGGCGAAGATGATGTCGTTGCCTTGCTGGGCCAGGTCGCGGATCACGCGCTCGGCATCGGCACCTTCGGGCACGCTTTCCACGAAGGTGGTCTGCAGGGCGCCAGCGAAGTGGGTTTCGGCGGCCTTGCGGCCCAGGTCGTGGGCGAAGGTCCAGCCGGCTTCGCCGATCGGGCCCACATACACAAACGCTGCCTTGGTGGGCGGCTTGGGTGCTTCGGCGGCTGCAGGGGCTGCGGCGGGCGCGGCGGCTTCTTCTTCTTTCTTGCCGCAGCCGATCAGAACGGCGCTGGCGAGTGCGCTCAGCGCTACCGCCTTCATCAGGGAACGTTTGCTCAGGTTGGTCATGAAAACCTCTTTTCGGGGATGGTGGAGGGAGAGATGCGGGGAAAGAGAACAGCAAAAGATTATGCGCCGGGGGTGAACGGTTTTCCGATGGATGACGGCATGTTGACGCGAATCCAGGTGGGGTTGCGGGAGATCAGCACCAGCACCACGATGGTCGCCAGGTACGGCATCATGGTCAGCACCTGGCTGGGCACGTTCACGCCGATGCCCTGCAAATGGAACTGCAGCATGGTGACGCCGCCGAACAGATAAGCTCCAAGCAACACCCGTGCCGGCCGCCAGGTGGCAAAGGTGGTAAGCGCCAGGGCGATCCAGCCCTTGCCGGCAATCATGCCCTCCACCCACAGCGGCGTGTACACGGTGGACACATAGGCCCCGGCCAGACCGCACAGCGCGCCACCCACCACCACCGCCAGCAGGCGGATGCGGCGCACCGGGTAGCCCAGGGCATGGGCCGAGGCCGGGCTTTCGCCCACGCTGCGCAGCACCAGCCCGGCGCGGGTGCGGTACAGGAACCAGATGGTCAGCAGCACCAGCAGCACGCAGGCGTACACCATGGGGTGGTGGCGGAACAGCGCCGAGCCCAGGAACGGAATGTCGGACAGGAAGGGAATGGCGTGGCTGGGCTGCTCGGGCAGGCTTTCGCGCACATAGCGCGTGCCGGCAAAGGCGGAAAAGCCGGCACCGAACAGCGACAGCGCCAGGCCGGTGGCGTACTGGTTGGTGTTGAGCCAGATGACCAGCACGCCGAACATGGCGGCCAGCACCGCACCAGCAGTCATACCCGCCACGAAACCCAGCGCCCCGCTGCCCGTGTGCACCACGGCGGCAAATCCGGCCAGCGCGGCACAGAGCATCATGCCCTCAGCCCC